>CAJADV010000065.1 GCA_903938575.1 uncultured Gammaproteobacteria bacterium | reverse complement strand
TTGAAGGCGGCAACCGCTACGACCACCATGAGCAGCAGCGTCACCATGCGCTTCTCCATGCGCACGGCGCTGAAGAGCGTTCCCTGCGTGCGGCTCCAGTCCTCAATGGCCCGAGCCGGCTCCAGGGCGGCAATACGCGCAGCAAGGGTGGGTGCGCTCGAGGGCTCCTCGAGCACGAGTCGTACGGCGTGCACGCCGTGGCCGGTGCGGTAGAGCCTGGCAGCGTCCGCGAGATGGATGATGGCGCTCCCGGCATCGACCTGCGCGCCGACCCGAAACAGGCCGACCACCCGGAAGCGCCGCATGCGCGGCCATGCGCCAGCCGGTGTCACCGTGAGCTGGGGCAGCATCACGGTAACGGTATCGCCCACCTCCACCCCGAGCGAACGGGCGAGCAGACTGCCAAGAACGATGCCGAAGCCCCCGGGTTCCAGAGCATCCACGGAACCGGCGACCATTTTGCCCGTGATGCCCGCCGCGGCGGCGTCCTCTCGCGGGCGCAAACCGCTGATCTCGACGCCACGCACCGCACCGGGCGTACTCAGCATCGCCGTACCACCGATCCACGGCACGGCCGCCTGCACGCCGGGGAGCGCCGCCAGACGCCGCGCCAGGGGATTCCAGTCCTCAGCGACATCCAGTGTACGCACCGTGAGTTGCGGCACGAGCGAGAGAATGCGCTCACGCAGTTCGCGGTCGAAACCGTTCATCACGGACAACACCACAACCAGCGCCATCACGCCCAGAGCGAGCCCGCAGAGCGCCACCGCAGACACCACCGACACGAAACGCGCGCCGCGGCGCGCACGCGCATAACGGAGTCCGATGAAAAGTGGAAAGGGACGAAACATGGCCGCATTTAAGCACACCGTCTCGCATGGCGGTCAGCATGGCGGAGGGCACTTTTGCCGCGCCACGGCGGGCGCACTATACTGCGGCAACCCCGGGGTCTGCGGCGTTCGGAGCGATACCTGATGCACCACGATAGCGGCAACCATCGCGATTTCTACCGGATCGAGTGTCGCGCCGTAGTCGGCTTTCGATCACTCGGCGAGCGGCTGCCCGAAGACGCGGGGCCAGGCACCTTCTTCAGCGACAGCCCGGCGCTGCTGCTTTCGCGAGAGCTGCTCCAGCTCGAGCAGGAAGCCGCCCCCATCATGGCAGCCATCGGCGAGAAGGACCGGGCCGTGGCCAGTTATCTCCACGTGATAAACCGCAAGATCGACCTGCTCTCGCGACACATCCTGGCGCAAGCGCCCGACACCGCGACCGGCGAGGAGCAATCCATATCGCTCAGCGAGGGTGGCGTCGTGTTCCGTTGCGCGCAGGGGCTTTCCGTAGGCAGCTTCGTGGCCTTGCGCCTCCTGCTGCTGCCGGCATGGACCGGCGTGGCCGCCTTCGGCCAGGTGGTGAAGAGCGAAAGCACCGCCGCGGGCTACAGCGAGATCAGCGTGGCATTCGAGAACCTGCAGGATGCCGAACGCCAGCTGGTCGCTCGCCACGTCATGCAGATACAGATGGCCGAGCAGCGCCGCCGTGCCGGGCGGACGTGACCCTCTCTACAAAGCAGATTTGTCCTTTCAACTCCCAACCAAAACCTGAACAGGCTACCCGCGCATGCTCCTGATCCTGCATCCCGACATCGACGAGACCGGTGAGGACTTCAACCGCACGCTCGAGCATCTGCGCGCCCTTCCCCGCATCGAACTGCGCATGCACGTGGTGCAGGGGCAGCAGCAGAAACTCACCGAGATCTACCTGCTGGGGGACACCCACGCGCTCGACAAGGCCGATATCGAGGCGCTACCCGGGGTGGAGCGTGTGATCCGCATATCAGAGGAGTACCGGATGCTCGGGCGCCACAAGGACGAGAAGCGTCTCGCGGGCTTCGAGTACAACGGCGTCACCTTCTCGCAGGACAACCTGCACGTGATGGCAGGCCTGTGCGCGGTGGACAACCCGCGCAACGTCGAGGACATGCTGCAGGCGCTCTCCGCCAACGGCCAGCAGTGCACGCGTATGGGCGCCTACAAGCCACGCACCAATCCTTACTCCTTTCAGGGACACGGCGCCGGCTGCCTGCCATGGGTGTTCGAACTGGCCGGCAAGCACGGCATCCGCGTGATTGCCATGGAAGTCACTCACGAGAGTCACGTCGAGGAGATCGATACCTGCCTCGAGAAGCTGGGTCGCCCCACCGGCGTGTTGCTGCAGATAGGCACCAGGAACACCCAGAATTTCGAACTGCTGAAAGCCATCGGCCGCCAGCAGACCTACCCCGCGCTGCTGAAACGCGGCTTCGGAATCTCGCTGAACGAATCACTGAATGCGGCCGAGTATCTGGCGAGCGAGGGTAATTCACGGGTGATCTTCTGCCTGCGAGGCATGAAGACCGATGGCGGCGCGCCCCACCGCAACCTGGTGGACTTCGCGCATGTCCCTGTGATCAAGCGCCTGACCCGCATGCCCGTCTGCGTGGATCCCTCCCACTCGGTCGGCACCCGCGATGCCGCACCCGACCACATCCTCGATCTCGCCCACGCCACGGCACAGGGCGTGGTGGCCGGCGCCAATCTCGTGCTGGTGGACTTCCACCCCAAACCGCGCGAGGCACTGGTCGACGGGCCGCAGGCGCTTCTGCTCGATGAACTGCCCCGCTTCCTCGAGGATGTCGCCATCTGCCGCGAGGCCTACGAGAAACGCCAGAGGCTCTGGAACTGATGCTGATCTACGGACACCGCGGGGCTCGCGCCGAGGCCCCCGAGAACACGCTCGCGAGTTTCAGCCGTGCGCTGCAGGCGGGCGTGGACCGCGTGGAGCTCGATCTTCACCTCGCGCGTGACGGGGAACTGGTAGTGATCCACGACCCCACGCTGGAGCGCACCACCAACGGCCGCGGCAAGGTGGCCCGTTTCGACAGCAAGGCGCTGTGGGCGCTAGACGCGCGGCGTGGCGGTCCCGAATGGCCCGAGCCGCAGGGGGTGCCGACGATCACGCAAGTGCTCGATGCCTTTCCCTCGATGCGTCACTACCAGCTCGAGTGCAAGCCCGCGGGCCCCGCTGAGCGCCGCAAGGTCGCGCTGTGCCTGTTATCGCTCTACACCGAGCGCAATCTCTACGAGCGGGCCACCGTGACCTCGTTCGATCCCTTGCTGCTGGCGGAAGTCCGCCGCGTGGCGCCGGAGATTCCGCTGGGACTGGTGGCCGACCGCGTACGCCCCGATCCTGTGCAGACGGCGGTGGCCCTCGGTGCCTGGATGGTGGCGCTGGACTGGCGGCTCTGCAGCGAAAAGCGGATTGCGGCGGGGCATGCTGCAGGTCTGCATGTCTCGGCGTGGACGGTCAACAAACCCGATATCGCGCGCATGCTGGGCGACCGGGGACTCGATAGCCTGATCACCGATGTACCCACCCTCATGCGTGCAGCCCTGGCGCGCTGAGGCCGCCTTTTCAGGACCCGGGATTGCGCAGGTAAGCTCCGAAGCGCGTGCTCTTACGCGTCTCGAAGCCGGCCGTAGTGCGCAATACGAGAAATACCGCCAGTCCCTCCTGCTCGGCAAGAGCAAGCCCCGCCTCGGGTCCGAGCACCATCAGCGCGGTGGCCATGGCATCCGCGCGCATGCAATCGCCCGCGATGACCGTGACGGATGCCAGTGAATGCTCCACCGGCCGGCGCGTGCGCGGATCGATCGTGTGCGAGAACCGCTGCCCGGCAGCGACGAAAAACTCTCGATAATCGCCTGAGGTCGAGATCGATTCCCCCTCCAGATCCACGGCAATCACGGGGGTACCTGGTGCGGCATCGGGTTGCTCGACGCCGATACGCCAGCGCTCACCGGCACCGTTGCGCCCGGCGGTGCGTACCTCGCCACCCAACTCGATCATGAAGTTCCGCGCCCCCCGGGCGGAGAAAGCCGCGGCCAGCAGATCCACCGCATAACCCGGCGCGATGGCCGCGAGTTCGAGTTGGCGAGCTGCGTTTTTTCGAACGCGCGGTGGAGCATCGGCGAGTTCTATTGCCTCGCTGCCCACGCGCCCCGCCAGGGCATCGAGTTCAGTGACCAACGGAAGATGCGGCGCGCCCGCACCAGCCCCGAAGCCCCAGGCCGCCAGCACCGGCGCCACGGTGACATCGAAGCCACCCCCGCTCAGGGAATGCACCGCGAGGGCCTCCGTAAGCACGGCATGCAGTTCCGCAGAGACAGGGAACCAGGCGCCGACCGGCGCGGCATTCAGGTGGGAGATCTCGGAATCAGCGCGCCACGTCGACATCGACCGGTCGACGCTCGCGAGTACGGCATCCAGATCGGCCTGGTAGTCCCCGCGCCCGGCCCCGCCAGGGGCATCCACCACGGTGACGTGGTAGCGGGTGCCCATGGTGGGCCCCTCGAAACGCAGCACGTCCGGCGCTGCGCTGCAACCTGCAAGACAGGCTGCAAGCAGCAGGACCGCGCTCAGGACTCGCGCGGCCAACTCCAGGCAACCGGGTCAGAGGCGGGAAACACCGGATAGCTCGCACCGGAGACATGCTCCAGCAAACGCTGTACCTGGCAGGCGTAGCCGAATTCGTTGTCGTACCAGAGATAGAGGATCGCCTGGCGGCCCTGCACGATGGTCGCCTGAGCGTCGTGAATGCACGCGGCACGGGAGCCGATGAAATCCGACGACACCACCTCCGGGGAGGCCGTGTAGTCGATCTGCTCGCTGAGCGAGGAATGCAGCGAGGCCCAGCGCATGAACTCGTTGATCTCGAGGACACTGGTCTCGCGCTCGAGCGTGAGGTGCAGGATGGCCATCGAGACATCCGGCACCGGAACGCGTATCGAGTTGCCCGTCAGCTTGCCGGCCATCGCCGGGAGTACCTTTGCCACCGCGCTTGCCGCACCGGTCTCGGTGAGCACCATGTTGAGCGGAGCACTGCGGCCGCGACGGTTCTTGTCGTGGTAGTTGTCGATCAGGTTCTGGTCGTTGGTGTAGGCGTGCACGGTCTCGACGTGACCCGAGACGATACCGAACTCCTCCTGGATGATCTTAAGCGCCGGCACGATGGCATTGGTGGTACAGGAGGCCGCAGTGATGATGCGCTGCCCGGGCTGCAAGTCGCGGTGGTTCACGCCCTGAACGATATTGGGCAATTTGCCCTTGCCGGGAGCCGTCAGGATCACCTTGTCGACACCCTTGGCCTGCAGGTGCCGCGAGAGCCCGGCCTCGTCGCGCCACTTGCCGGTGTTGTCGATGATGATCGCGTTCTCGATACCGTAGGCGGTGTAGTCGACGGATTCGGGGGAGTCCGCGTAGATGACCTTCACCTCGTTGCCGTTGGCAACGAAGGACTGCGTCTCCTCGTCAACGCGGATGGTGCCCTTGAAGGAGCCATGGATCGAGTCGCGGCGCAGGAGCGCGGCGCGCTTGACCAGGTCATCGTCGCCCGATTTGCGGACCACCACGGCGCGCAGGCGCAGCGCGTTCCCGCCTCCCGTGCGCTCTACCAGCAGGCGCGCCATCAGGCGGCCGATACGCCCGAAGCCGTAGAGCACAACGTCCCGCGGACGCGCCGGGGGGGCCGAACCACCGCCAATGATCGGCGCGAGCTCCCGGGCGAGGAAGGCCTCCGGTGACTCGCCGCTGTCGCGCGGGCCGCCGATCCACGCCACCGTGAGGCGGCCGATGTCGATATCCGACGTGCCGAGTTCCATACGGCTCAACGTCTCGATCATCGGAAAGGTGTCGAATTCCGAGAGCTCGTTGTGCTCCACTTGCCGCACGAAACGGTGGGTCTTCATGATCTCGAGCACGGACTGCGAGACCAGCGAGCGACCGTAGACGCTCACCCGCACATTCCGCTCCCGGCTCAGCCGGCCGACGATGGGGATCATCGATTCCGCGAGCGCCTCGCGCTGCTTCCAGTCGCTGAAATAATCCGCGGGTTTGGGACGCTTGCGAATTGGCATAGGAGCCTCGAAGACTGATTGGGGGTCGGCGTCGTATTATTCCTGTAGCTATCCTTGCCCCGCAACTCGGCGCCCAGCGCAATTTCTCCGGTTTCGATCCCCATGCCATTCGACCCCCTGAATCCCCCGCTGCCGCGGCCCGGAGACCACTTGCGTTGGGGCACCCTGCCCGCTGGCGCCGACGCGATGGTCCTCGCCGCCACGGCCGCAGGACTGCACCGCACCCTGCTGGTGGTGACCGCCGACAGCGGCACCGCAGAACGTCTGGAGGCAGAGATTGCCTTTTTCGCGGCCGAGGGCGGGCTCGCCGCCCGGACCCTTCGCCTGCCAGATTGGGAAACCCTCCCCTACGACCGCTTTTCGCCGCACCAGGATCTGGTCTCGGAGCGCCTGCGAGCCCTGGCGCGACTGACTGCCGGAGACCCGCTGGTCCTGCTGGTGCCGGTGGCTACCCTGATGCAGCGGCTTGCACCCGTGGCTTTCGTGGCTGCCGGGACCCTCTCGCTCAAACCGGGCATGCACCTGCCGCCGGAGCCGCTGCGAAAGCTGCTGGTACGGGCCGGGTACAAAGCCGTCGAGAACGTCTACGAGCACGGCGAGTTCGCAGCCCGCGGGTCTGTGATAGACGTCTTCCCGATGGGCCTCGAGGAGCCCGTCCGCATCGAGTACTTCGACGAGGACATCGAGACCCTCCGCCACTTCAACCCTGACACCCAACGCAGCACGGGCGCGCTGGCGGAGCTCGATCTGCTTCCCGGGCGCGAGTTCCCCTTCCACGAAGAGGCCATCGCGGCCTTCCGCCGCCGCTGGCACGAGCGCTTCGACAACGACCACCGGGCCTGCCCGGACTACCAGGACATCGCCCGCGGCGTGGCGCCCGGCGGCGTTGAGTACTGGATGCCGCTGTTTTTCGATGCTTGCGCCACGCTCTTCGACTACCTGCCGGAAGACACCGTGGTGTGCATGGAGGAGCGCGCCCGCGCGGAGCTCGACCATGCGTGGGACGCACTGCGCTCGCGTCATGCGAGCCTCGGTTCGGACCGCACGCGTCCGCTGCTCGATCCACGCGAAATATGCCTGCCACCCGACGAACTGCGCTCGGCGCTGAAAAATTACACCCGTATAGACTTCGGCCCTGAGCCCGCACCCGAACGCGCTGGTGCCGGGGACTTCGGCGCCTCGCCGCTGGGGCAGCTGCAGTTCGCCGACAAGGCCGATGCGGCCACCCGGATCGCGTCGCTGCTCGGGCTGCGGGATACCCGCGTGCTGTTCTGCGCCGAGACGCCAGGCCGGCGTGAAATGGTCGCTGAAATGCTGCGCCGCGCCGGCGGCAGGGCCACCGCCGTCTCCGGCTGGCAGGAGTTCCTCGCCAGCGACGTCGGCGTGGGACTCGCGGTAGCGCCGCTGGACGCTGGATTTGCACTGCAAAACCCGCGGCTCGCCCTGGTGGCGGAATCAGCCCTGTTCGGACGGCGCGTGCTGCAGCGACGCCGCCGCGCCCGCGAAAGCGACGGCTGGACCAGCGGCATCCGCGATCTCGCCGAACTCGCCGCCGGCGTGCCCGTGGTGCACCTCGAGCACGGCGTCGGCCGCTACCTCGGACTGCAGACACTGGAGGTCGATGGCGAGCGCGCGGAGTTCCTCTGCATCGAATACGCCGAGAGCGCCAAGCTCTTCGTGCCGGTCACCGCGCTCGATCTGGTGAGTCGCTACACGGGCGTTGACACCGACAACGTGCAGCTGGCGCGACTGGGCAGCGACCAGTGGCAGAAAGCGCGCCGCAAGGCGGCTGAAAAAATCCGCGATGTCGCCGCCGAACTGCTGGAGATCCACGCGCGTCGCGCCGCACGCCCCGGGCATGCCTTCGAGGATCCCGGCGCCGCCTACGAGGCCTTCGCGGCAGCGTTTCCCTTCGAGGAAACCCCCGACCAGCTGAGCGCCATCGAGGCGGTGCTGGCGGATATGTGCGCGCCACGGGCGATGGACCGGTTGATTTGCGGGGATGTGGGCTTCGGCAAGACCGAGGTAGCCATGCGTGCGGCTTTCGTGGCCGTGCATTCCGGCAGCCAGGTCGCGGTGCTGGTGCCCACCACGCTGCTTGCGGAGCAGCACTTCGAGACCTTCAGCGACCGCTTCGCCGACCTGCCCCTCAGCATTGCCTCGCTGTCGCGGTTCAAGTCAGCGCAGGAACAGAAAGACATCCTGGCACGCCTTGCCGAGGGCAAGATAGATATCGTGATCGGCACCCACGGCCTGCTGTCCCCGGGCGTCCGCTACCGCAATCTCGGGCTCGTGATCGTCGACGAGGAGCACCGCTTCGGCGTGCGGCAAAAGGACCAGCTGAAGGCCCTGCGCGCAAGCGTCGACATGCTGACACTCACCGCCACGCCGATTCCTCGCACGCTGAACATGGCCATGGCAGGCCTGCGCGACATCTCCATCATCAGCACGCCGCCGGCCCGGCGGCTCTCCGTAAAGACCTTCGTGCAACGCCACGACGAGACCGTGATACGCGACGCCTTGAGCCGCGAGTTGCGCCGCGGCGGGCAGGTATTTCTGCTGCACAACGACGTGCAATCGATCGAGAAGCGGGCAGCGTCAATCACCGCGCTGCTGCCCGAGGCGCGGGTGGCCGTCGCGCACGGACAGATGCGCGAGCGCGAGCTCGAGCGCGTGATGTCGGACTTCTACCACAAGCGCTTCAACGTCCTGTGCTGCACCACGATCATCGAGACCGGCATCGACATACCCAGTGCCAACACCATCGTGATCGAGCGCGCCGACAAGTTTGGTCTGGCACAGTTGCACCAGTTGCGCGGACGCGTGGGGCGCTCGCACCACCAGGCCTACGCTTTCCTGCTCACGCCCGACGAAAAATCGATGACGGGCGATGCCATAAAGCGGCTGGAGGCCATCGCCGGCACCGAGTCACTGGGGGCGGGCTTCCTGCTGGCAACCCACGACCTCGAGATACGCGGTGCGGGTGAGCTGCTCGGTGACGAGCAGAGCGGCCAGATCCAGGCAATCGGCTACAGCCTGTACATGGATCTGCTGGAGCGCGCGGTGAAGGCCCTGCGTGCCGGAAAACTCCCCGACGGCGACACGGAGCTGCGTCCGGGGCTTGAGGTGAATCTCCGTATTCCGGCGCTGATTCCGGATGATTACCTGCCGGATGTCCACAACCGGCTGGTGCTCTACAAGCGGTTGTCATCGGCCGAAGGCGAGGACGCGCTGCTCAGGCTGGAGGGGGAGATGCTCGATCGCTTCGGCCCGTTGCCGCCACCGACCCGGAACCTGTTCAGCCTGGCGCGACTGCGCCAGCTGGCGGCTACCATCGGTATCGCGCGGATAGAGGCCGGCACCGCGTCGGGTCTGCTGGAATTCGCCAAGGACACCCGCGTCGACCCGTTGACGATAGTCGATCTGGTGCAGCAGGATCCGCGCAGGTTCAGGCTCGATGGCGGCGGCAGCCGGCTGCGGTTCACCGAGCCGTTGCCCGACGGGCCCGCCCGTCTCGCTTTCGTCGAGGAACTTCTCGTGCGCCTTGCCGCGCGCGCTAACACAGCGCCCTCGAGGGCAACCAGACGATGATCCGTTCCCGCTTTGCCCTCGCGCTGTCGCTTCTGCTGGTCAGTGGCGCCGCGCGCTGCCTTGCCGAGGGGCCCGCAGCGGACGCGCCCTGGATGCAGGTCGAGCTGGTCGCTTTCCGTCATATGGGACAGTCGGGCTCCGCGGAGAAATGGCCGCAAAACCCCGCCTTGGCCTACCCGCCCCAACTGGAATTCCTCTTGCAGCCGGGCACGCCGGAATACGCCGCGGCACTCGAAGCGCGCGAGTTCGACCGCGCACTGCAGGCTGAGGCGGGCAGCGCTGCAGTCGCCGTGGCCCCCGAGGAACTGGCGCGTGTGCTGCTCTCGGGCACCGACACCGCGCTTGCAGCGGCGGCGGCGCGTATCGCCAATGCCCCGGGTTACAAGCTGCTCGCGCACATTGCGTGGCGGGAACCACGGCTCGCGGAAGGTACCACCGAGCGGGTGCTGGTCACGGGCGGCGCCAGCACCGGCGATCACCGCGAGCTCGAGGGCTCCATCGCAATAACCCGCTCGCATTTCCTGCACATCGACGCAGATCTCTGGTTGAACGATTTTCTCCCGGCAGGCGCGGATCCGGGCCCTCAGGGGGTGGACTTGCCGCCGATCCCGCAGCCGCGTGCGCCACAGAAAACACCTGCACCAGCGGGCGAACAAGCGGATGCCACAATGGCCCTGCCAGGGGCGCTCACCGACGCGGATGCAGGGCTCGCAGCAGGCGAATCCAGCGAGCCGATCATGATCGCGCCTGTACGCGCTGCGCGCAGCGTGGCGCTGCACGCGAGCCGTCGCCTCGCTCCGGGCGAGGTGCATTACATCGATCACCCGCTGCTTGGTCTGATCCTGTCGATACGTCCCTACGATCCCGCGCAACCAAGCGGCACGGCAGCCAATGAGCCGGCGCCGGCGCTTCCTGCTCAGTCGAAACCCTGATCGGCCAGCGTCAGCGCACAGGCGAGCACACGCAAGACACGCTCCATGCAGCCTGCCGCCTCGTGGGTGATTGCCTCCATTGTGATCGGCTCCGCGGCAAGGCCCGCGGCCGGATTCACGACCATCGCGAGACTCGCATAGCGCAGACCGAGTTCGCGCGCCAGCGCGGCCTCGGGCATCGCGGTCATGCCAACCAGATCGCAACCATCACGCCGCATGCGCAGGATCTCGGCAGCCGTCTCCAGACGCGGCCCCTGCGTGCAGCCGTAGACACCTGTGACGGACACATGAATCCCGCAGTCCGAGGCCGCACGCGCCAGCAGCGCGCGGAGCCGGGGATCAAAAGGCTCACCGAATTCAATGTGCCGGAGCGGCAGCGACTCACCGTCATGGAAACTCGCGGCGCGGCCCCAGGTGTAGTCGATCAACTGATCGGGTAGCCACAGGCTGCCCGGCGATGCGTGGGCCGCGATACCGCCAACCGTATTCAGGGCGATCACATCGGTCGCGCCCAGCGTCTGAAGCGCATACAGGTTGGCGCGGTAATTCACGCGATGGGGTGCGATGGCATGGGGCTCTCCGTGACGCGCGAGCCACAACACGCGACGCCCCTCGATGGATCCCGCGCGCACCGGGCCGGAGGGTTTTCCCCACGGGGTATCGGTATCGCTTGCCACCTCCAGACCGATATCACGTCCTGCGGGGGCCGCACTGCCTCCGATCACTGCAACGAGTCGCTCAGCGGACATTCGGCATGCTCCATGTCAAACACCTGCGCATCATTACCGTGACCATGCTGTACACGGAAGCCCGAGGTGCTATTTTGAGCGTGACCGGGTTCCGCCACGCGAGGACCGAGAACGTGAGCAAACTCTCTCCGATCATAGGTAACTGGTACCAGGGTGCCGAGGGCCTGATCTTCGAGGTGGTGGCCTTCGACCGCGAAGACGGGACCATCGAGGTCCAGCATCTGGATGGCCAGGTGGAGGAGTTCGACGTCGAGATCTGGCGGGGCATGGCGCTGGGAGAGGTCGCCCCGCCGGAGGACTGGCGCAGCGGCTTCGAACTGAGCCGCGAAGACGCAGCCGATCCCGAGCAACCAATGCAGACGGCCGAATGGACCGAGTCCGTGGACCAGATCGAGGACGTCCCTGACGACGACTGGGAAGAGTAAGCCGAGGCCCTTGCCGGATGGCGGATGCTGTATATACTTACAGCACACCAACACGGGGCATGCCTCATGCAGGAACTCACCGGCCGCCAACAGCAGGTCCTCGACCTGATCCGACGCCACCAGGAAGACACCGGCTATCCGCCCACTCGTGCGGACATCGCCCGTGAACTCGGTTTCCGCTCACCCAACGCCGCCGAAGAACACCTCCGGGCACTCGCCCGCAAGGGCGCCATCGAAATGACAGCCGGCGCCTCACGGGGCATTCGCCTGTGCGAGGAGTCCGGGATTCCGGTGATTGGTCGGGTAGCTGCGGGCAACCCCGTGCTGGCCGCCGAGAACATCGAACGTCACCTGCAATTGCCCGCACAGCTGTTTTCCCCCCGCGCCGACTATTTCCTGCGGGTGACGGGCATGAGCATGCGCGATGCCGGCATTCTCGATGGCGACCTCCTCGCCGTGCACCGCAGCCACGAAGCCCGCGAAGGCCAGATCGTGGTGGCTCGCATCGATGATGAGGTCACGGTAAAGCGCCTGCACCGCACGCGCGACCGGCACCTGCTCGAACTGCTACCTGAAAATCCTGACTTCGAGCCGATCCGGGTAGATTTGCGCGAGCGGCAATTCGCGCTCGAGGGCATCAG
>CAJADV010000064.1 GCA_903938575.1 uncultured Gammaproteobacteria bacterium | reverse complement strand
TTTTGGGCAGGCCACGCGTCTCCCACGATTGTGCCGGGCGGCACGTACGGGCACAGCTGCTCGCGCAGCTCTTGCTGGTGCGCCTCGCAGCTCATGCCGGCGTGCAGGGAGAATCCGGGGGCCTTTGCCACCCGCTCGTTCACCGGGTCCTCGCCCGCGAGCGCCGTCATCGCGATCAACACCGCCACCTACTGGCATGCATTGCGCAGGAACGGCATCATGGACCGGTTCGAGGGATTCGGTGCCCTGATGGAAGAGTACTGAGCCGGACGCGCAGTCACTGCCTTCGGAGCGCCAGATGTCGACAGTCATACGCCTTGCCCTTGCTGCCATGCTCCTGCTGTCCACGCGCTGTCTGGCGGTGGGTCCCGGCGAGGAACCCGCCCAGCCCTCCGAACCGCGCTACGGCATGGAGCTGAAAGAAGCCACCATCGCGATGCCCGATGGCGTGCGCCTGGCCGTAGACCTCTACGTGCCGACCGGCGGCAGCGCGGGCCAGAGCTTCCCCGTGCTGCTCGAGTACCTCCCCTACCGCAAGACCGAGGCCCGCGGGCGCAACTGGCCGCTCTACGCGTATTTCGTTGCGCGGGGTTACATCGTGGCGCGGGTCGATATCCGCGGCACCGGAAACAGCGAGGGCACGCTGGTGCCCTACGAGTATTCCGATATCGAGCAACAAGACGGCGAGGTGCTGATCGACTGGCTCTCGAAGCAGTCGTGGTCCACCGGCAAGGTAGGCATGTTCGGCATCTCCTGGGGCGGCTTCAATGCCATACAGATGGCAGGGCGCAACCCACCCGCGCTGAAGGCCTTCATCGCGGTGGACGCCACCGATGATCTCTACCAGGAAGATGTCCACTTCATCGATGGCATCATGCACCTCGATTCCTGGGAGATGAGCCAGGAGCTGGACAACGCCCGCCCCGGCGCACCCGATTACCGGATCGACGACGACAACTTCCGCCAGCGCTTCGACACGCCGCCGTGGATGCTCACCTGGAAGCGCCAGCAGCGCGACGGCGCCTTCTGGGACCGTGCGTCCTGGCGCGACCGCCAATCGAAAATCATCGTGCCCGGGTTCTATATCGGTGGCTGGTACGACGGCTACCGGGATGTCATCCCGCGCGCGCTCGCCCAGGCGGGCGGTCCGGTGAAAGCCATGATCGGGCCGTGGTCGCACGCCTTTCCGAACGAGCCCTATCCCAAGCCCGGCATGGAGTGGCGCCACGAGGCGGTGCGCTGGTTCGACCACTGGCTGAAGGGCATCGACACCGGGATCATGGAAGAGCCGCGCTTTGCCGTGTACGTACGCGACTGGCACCCGCCGGGGCCCTACCTCGAGACCGTACCCGGACGTTGGCGCTGGGAGGAAGGCTGGCCCATCGACCGCGTGAAAGACCGCGTGTTCAGCCTGCGCGACTCGCACACGCTGGGCGCTCCCGAGCGCGAACGCCGCGCGCACATGCTGCGCTACATACCGTCCTCCGGGATGGAAGCGGGTGGGCCCGTGATGTGGTGGGGTGATGTGGCGCACGACCAGCGCAGCACCGACGCCTTCAGCCTGGTCTACGACTCAGCCCCGCTCACCGAGGAGATGGAGATCCTCGGCATGCCACGCGCCCAACTGCGGGTGAGCGCCGACGCGCCACGCGCCAACTGGTTCGTGAAAGTCTCGGATATCGCCCCCGACGGCACCGTGACGCAGGTGGCCGGCGCGGGCTTCAACGGCACCCACCGGAAATCCGCGCGCGCACCGGAACTCCTGAAGCCCGGCGAGGAATTCCCGCTCGACATCGAGCTGCACTTCACCTCCTGGGTGTTCCCCAAAAACCACCGCATCCGCGTGTCGGTGACTAACGCGCAGTGGCCGATGATGTGGCCTTCACCACACCCGATGACAACTACTCTGGCTATCGGCGGCGTGGATGGCTCGCGGATTCTGTTGCCCGTTGTGGCACCGGCAAAGCGGCCAGCGCCGGAATTCCTCCCGGCCGAGCCGGGCCCGGAGCTCGCCGGTTTCGCCCGTATCGACGATGGCAATCCCTCGGGCTACGGCGAGATCTCGGAGATGCGCCGCAACCCGCAGACCGGCGAGGCGGTAGCCGTGGCCACGAACAAGGGCGCCCAGCGCTACCCCTGGGGCGAGGAGCGTTACGAGGAGCGCATCGAGCACAGCACCTCGGATGCACATCCCGAAAACACGGCCTTGCGTGGCACGCACCACATGGAGGTTGATCTGCCCGGCCGCAAATTGCGCTGGGAGGCTGAACTCGAGTTCCGCAGCGATCTCGAGGCCTATCACTACGACTACGTGCGCCGCGTGTTCGAGAACGGCAAGCTGCTGCGGGAGAAGCGCTGGACGGAGCGGTTTCCGCGCGATCCCTGAGTTTCGGTGGGGCTGTTTCGGGGTTTGCGATTGCAGCGTTGGCGCTTCGTGCTTCGTGTCTTGAGCTAGCAGGTTGCAGCACCCGCGCTTCGTGCCTTGAACTCGCAAGGTTGCAGCACCCGCGCTTCGCGCAGCGGCTCCCCCGCTCGCTACCGCCGCCGCACATCCTTGTGCGGCGGCTACCTGCATCCGTCAAATCGCTCCCGGCGATTTCCCGGATGAAGGCGC
>CAJADV010000063.1 GCA_903938575.1 uncultured Gammaproteobacteria bacterium | reverse complement strand
GGCGTCGTCGGCCCGGATCCGGATTACGGCTCGGGTCTGATCAAGGCGCGCGCCGCCAACACCTGGCTCGATCGCCAGCCCTGCAGCGCAACGCCCCTCTAACCGGCCCCCTCAGCGCGGCACCAAGGCAATGACCCGCAGCGGGCTGCCGGAGCCGTTCTTCAGCTTGAGCGGCGCGGCCACGATGATCGCGCCCGTGGGCGGCAGGCGGTCGAGGTTGGCCAGACTCGCCAGCCCGAACTTGTTAGCGCCGTGCATCAGCGTGTGACAGGGAAACGGCACATCGAAGCCGCCGGCCTGTCCGGCATCGGTGCCTACCGTTTCCACGCCGAAGCCCTGCACATCGCGCTGCTCGATCAGGAAGCGCATCACCGCACTGTCGGGCCCGGGCGTGTGCGAGTCGTTCAGGAAGTCCTCGGCCGAGTCTCGCTTGGACCAGTCGGTGCGCATCAGCACCCAGGCGCCCGCGGGAATGCGTCCGTGCTGCGCTTCCCACGCATGCACATCTTCCACCGTGAGCAGGGTGTCCGGGTTGATCGCCGCCTCGGCGCTCTTGTCAATGACACAGGCCGGACCGACCAGACGCTGCGGCGCGATGGTGTCGGTGGCGTTGGCCGCGTGGTCCTTGCCGGTAGTCCAATGCACCGGTGCATCGAAGTGCGTGCCGGTGTGCTCGCCCATGCGAATGGTGCGCCAGTACCAGGTGCCGGCGCCGGGCGCGTCATATTCGGAAATCGCCTCGAAGGAGACACCGGGCGATTGCGCGAAAATATCGGGCAGCCGGATGACCGGGGTTTCGGGACTCAGCGTCACGCTGAGGTCGACGACCTCGATGCCGCCGCTGGCAAGACCTGCGGCCAGACCGGAAAGTACCTGCGCACTGTTCATGGGAAAGCCTCCTGTGGATTTCTCGGGTTGCGTGTGTGATGCATCTATTCAGACAGCGAGCGCCGCCGCCAGCGCCTTGCCGTCTTCGTCGGCCAGTGCCGCCTCGCGCAGGCGCGCCACATCCTCAGCGTTGATCGCTCCGGCAGGCTTGGTGCCCACATGATCCATGATCCGGCTGAAGTTGCGCCAGCCCCGCGCCTGCGTGTCCGAATAGCCCTTCAGCAGACGCTGACAGCGGATGATTTCCGTGGCGAGCGCGAGATCTCCCCGCTGCGCGGCCTCGGCCGCCCGCGCGAGCCAGGCCGCGATGCGCTCGTGCTCCAGCGCATAGCGCAGGGTCCGGCGGCGCCAGGGCCGCAGCGCCGCCAGAAAACCGAGCATCAGGAAACCGCGCAGGCTGTAGGTCTGCACCATACGACCCTTGCGGAAAAAACGTTCCAGCCATCGCCTGAGACCGGCGTGCCCTAGCACCCAGCGCCCTAAGGCCGGGGGCATCAGATCGCAGACTTCCTCGAGCCGCGGATGCATGAACTCCACCGGGTACACCAGTTCGTTTGCGCCCGCATGCACCTCGCGCCGGATATCGGCATAGCGCGCGGCGCGCGTCTTCTGCGAGGCAACACGAATCACGTCCTGGAAGCACATCCACAGCGCAAGGTGCCGCGCGGTGGCCTGCCCCAACGCATGCCCCTCGGCGCCGCGCTCGAGCGCGACCATGCCCTCCAGCAGATCGAGGTATTGCTCGGCATAACGCGCATCCTGGTAATCGACCAGCTGGCAACAGGCTTCCCAGGCAGTGGCATGCACAGGCTGCGGCAGGCGATCACGAATACGTGCGGCGAGCGGTGAGCCCGCGGGCAGCTCCGGTGCAACCGCCGGTGATGCAGGCTGCTCGGGCAACGCGGGTGCTGCCGCCACGCGGTCCCAGCCGACGCCAAAGGCGCGCAGGCTGGCCGCCACACCCACGCCACCGGCGCGGATCACCGCTTCATAGGCCTCGCGCCCCAAAGGCAAGGCACCCGAGGCGCCTAACGCCCCGAAAAGAGCAGCGCTGATCATCGAACCCGTGGCATCGGCAATCGCCTGCATGTCCAGGTGCAGGAAGCGCCGGGCAGCCGCGCTGGCGGCCTCGATAACCGCGGAAGAATCCGCGATGCCATTGCCCTGTGCGCTCTTTTCGGAAACAGCATAAGCGCGATGACTGGAGGCGATCAGGAGTGTGCGGTCCGGCGTGACGAAGCCGCGCTGAATAGCCCGTCCTGCTTCCATGAGTTCCGCGGCAATCACGATATCCACATCGCCCGGCACGGCGAACAACGAGAGCACCGGCTCGCGACCCAAGGCGGCGGCAGCGGGAAAAAGCTCGAGGTAATACACCGTGGCGCCGGTGCGCTGGGCCACACCCGGCACGGAGGTCGACTGGGTCAGATAGCCGTTGCCCTCGCCAAGCGCGCGGATCCAGTCGGCAAGAACACCGCCGCCCTGCCCACCCAACGCGGTGATGGCAATCGTGATCGGTCGAACGTCACTCATGCGCCAAGCACCGCCAGACGGCGCCCGCGTCGCCGCTCCGACCAGCGCTGCAGCGCACCGATCACTGCGTGGCGGATGTCATGCAGCAGCCGCTCGCTCCAGCCGGGGTTGCTCACCAGATCGGCACGGGCGAAGGACGGGCAGAGCACGGCCGCGTGGGCATTGGCGCCGCAGAGACCGCAGCCGACACAGGAGTTGTCGACGTAGGCAACCGGGTCCTCGCGCAGCGGGTTCGGGTTGTCGCGCAAGGTAAGCGAGGGGCAACCCGAGAGACGCATGCAGGCGTGATCGCCTGTGCAGGTATCGGCATCGACGTAGAAGCGGCTACGGCTCACGCGCAGGCCCGCCTTCAGCGCGTCGGAGCGCTCGCGCTTCACCCGTCGCTGTTTGTTCAGCATGCACTCATTGCGCGCCACAATGACTTTGGGGCCCGATACGCCAGACTCCGCCGCCTCGCGTAGCGTTTCTTTCACGGCGGCCACGTCATAGGTGTCGACGGTGCGGATCCAGTTGACCCCCACCCCCTCGACCGCGCGCT
>CAJADV010000062.1 GCA_903938575.1 uncultured Gammaproteobacteria bacterium | reverse complement strand
CGGCACTGACACCGAGCGAACGCGCCAGCGACACGAAATCGATATCCGGCTTGCCGATGTGCATCATGTCTCGTGCGCGCTCGCCCATGGCGGTTGCGCCCACCCGACGGAACTCCAGCTGCAGGATCGCGTAATCGCGGTTGGCGAAGATCACCACGGTGATGTCCAGATTCTCCCGCGCCATCGTCCACAGCGCCTGAATGGTGTACATCGCGCTCCCGTCGCCCTCCAGGCACACGACCTTGCGCTCAGGTGCCGCCACCGCCGCGCCGGTGGCCGCTGGCAGGCCCCAGCCGATGGAACCGCCCGTCTCGATGATCCACTCATGAGCCCTCGCGCGACCGCAGCGCCCGAAAATCTCGAAGCCGCAGGTGATGCTCTCGTCGGCCACGATCGCGCCTGTCGGCAGCAGCGCGGCGATGGTGTCTGCCACCGTGGCGGTCGTGTTGGGGCCGCTTGTCGCTAACGCGGGTGGTGTGTAGCAGTTGCGGTGGGGTTCCGTGCCGGTGGCGCCGAGCATTTCTGCGAGGCGCTGCAGCGCATCGAGCCGGTCATCCTCCAGCCCGGCGAGTACGCGCAGCCTGCAATCGGGGTCGGCGAGTTCGCTTGGCAAACCGGGATACGCGAAAAACGAGGCGGGTGCGCGCGCGCCCACCAGCACCAGCTCCCGCACCGTCTTCAGGTGTTCGATTGCGAATTCCGCGAGGTAGGGGATTTTTTCGAATGCCGCGTGTCCTTCGCCGACCGGCATGCGCGCGGGAAAGGTCTCGACCGCGAGCCTTGCGCCGGTATGCGCCGCGATGCGACCGGCCGCTTCCAGCTGCGCGTCGTCGATATGTCCACCGAGCAGGATCATCGCGGGCTCCCCCGCCCGCAATGCCACTGCCGCCGCATCGATCTGCGCATCATCGACGCGCTGCGGCCCGCGTACGTCCGGCAATCTGGCCGGCCCGGAAACAGTCTCGCTCCAGGACACGTTGGCCGGCAGTATCAGCGTGGCAACATGCCCCGGCGCGCTCAACGCCACCGCGAGCCCGCGCGCGGCATCGGCTGCCACTTCCTCGCTGGAGGCGGAGCTGTGCACCCAGTGCGACATCGGCTGCGCCACGGCGGCAACGTCGGAGGTGAGCGGCGTGTCGTACTGCAGGTGCCAGGTGGCATGGTCACCCACGATGTTCAGCATCGGCACCTCGGCCTTGCGCGCGTTGTGCAGGTTGGCGAGCCCGTTGCCAAGGCCGGGACCGAGGTGCAGCAACGTGGCGGCGGGCTTGCGGGCGATGCGCGCGTAGCCGTCGGCTGCGCCTGTCACCACGCCCTCGAAGAGCCCGAGCACGCAGCGCATCCCCGGCACGCGGTCGAGTGCTGCCACGAAATGCATCTCGGAGGTGCCGGGGTTGGTGAAGCAGACCTCGACGCCGGCATCGAGCAGTGTGCGCAGCAGCGCTTCGGCTCCGTTCATGCTGATCCCTCGCTCAGTGTTGCGGCGCAGTGGAGCATGGCCCCAGCGATGCCGGCAATCGCTTCAATCTTTGCCCGCAACCAGTGCTGTTTCCAGTCCACGTCCCGCGGCGAGTTCGGCGAACTCGTCGGCGATCTGTTGTGCCGCGGCGCTTGCTTGCCGCCAGCGCCGTTGGCGTTCTTCGGTGGGGAAACGGCTGAAATCACCGCGCTCCGGCACGCGCCCACCCGGCAGGGAACGTACGAACTCCCGCGTCGGACACATCAGCACGAGCCCGGGCCAGGCAGCGGCTCGCCGCCGGCGCCACGGCAGCGCCTTGTCGAACCACCCCGGTGCGAAATGCGGATAGAAGTGCGGATAGAGCACCAGCCCTTCGTGCCCCGAGAGCCCCGGTTCGAAGTGGTAATCGGTCATGCCGCCGTCCCAGAACACCTCGCCGGGCAGTAGTGTTTCCACGCCGGCGGACACGAGCGGAATGGAGCCGCTTGCCATCGCGGCGTCGGCGACATTTTCGCCGGTGAGCGCAAGATAACGCGTGCGCAGCTGCGGAAAGCGCAGCGTCCCCGCCGCATCACCCGTGTGGAAACACCCGCGCTCCAAGGACACTTGCAGCGTGCCGCGGTGCAACAGGTTGCCGAACGCCGTTGCTGTGGCCGCCGCAAGCAGCGCGGGCGTGGACGAGACACGCCACGGCGCCCGAGCTCGTGCCGCCACGATATGCGTGCGCAGCAGTGGGTGCGTGCTCACCTGGCGTGCGCCGTCCGGCCCCAGCAATTCCTGCAGGATCCCCCGCGAGACGGCGCTCACGTGTTCGGGCGAGGGTCGCGCCTCGTAACGTTGTTCGATGTAGGCGTGCTCGAAACGCGTCGTGGCGGCGGCGGGATCGTCCTGCGCCAGGCAGAGATGCCGCCACGCCCCGATCGACGATCCCACGCAGGCGAGCGGCGTGCTGCGACCCTGCATCAGCCACGGGAACAGCACGCGATCCAGCGCCGCCAGCACCAGCCACTTCGCCCCGCCCGAGGCGCCCACCAGCAGTCCGAACTGTTCGGGTCGCAGCCCCTCATCGAGCAGGCGTTCGCGGGCCTCGGAGCCGGCGTGGAGGGCGAGGGCGTATGGCGCCATCAGCTGCCGCCGTCTGCGATAAGGCGTATCAATCCCTCCTGCGCCGCGGTCGCCACCAGACGGCCCTCGCGCGTGAAAATCCGGCCTACGTTGAAGTCCCGTCCGCCGCCTGCGCGCGGACTCGCGATGTCGTAGTAGAGCCACTCGTCGGCCCGGAAATCGCCATAGAACCACAGGGCGTGATCGAGGCTCGCGTTCTGCAGGCGCGGATTGTCGTAGCCCATGCCATGCGGCATCAGCCCGGTGGCGATCAGGTAGTTGTCGGACATGTACGCGAGCAGCGTCTGATGTATGCCGGGCACATCGGGCACCGGTCCGCCGGCCCGCATCCACAGCCTGCAGCGTGCCGGCATGGGGGCGTGTTCCAGCGGATCCGCCCGATCGATCATCCGGTAGTCCATCGCCCAGCGATTGGGCTTGTGATAGCGCTCGGGGTGCCGCTCCGCGAGCGCGCTGTAGAAGTCGAAGTCGCTCTCCAGTGACTCCGGCGGTGGCACGTCGGGCATCGGGTCCTGGTGCTCCAGTCCGGATTCCGGTAGCTGGAACGACAACGAGGCGTTGAAGATTGCCCGCCCGCCCTGCCGAGCCACCACGGCGCGCGTGCTGAAGCCCCTGCCATCGCGCAGCGGATCCACCTCATAGACAATCGGCTCGGCCGGATTGCCTGGCCGCAGAAAGTACGCGTGGAGGGAGTGCACGCGCCGCGCCGGATCGACCGTGCGTGTGGCCGCGTTCATCGCCTGCGCCAGCACCTGCCCGCCATAGACACGCTTCTGCTTGTCCTTCGGACTCGTGCCGATGAAACGCAGCGTGTCCTGTTGTTCCAGGTGCAGTCGAGCGAGCAGGGATTTCAGTGCTTCTTCCACGACGCGCGACTCCCGGTACAACGGCGGCAATGGTAGCACCCGTGCCGATCGTGTAGATTTCCTTGGCTTTCCGCCGCCCGCATTACAGAGAGCAAACGACGATGGATCCGCTCGATTCCTTCCGCCTCGACACCCGCGACTGGCTGGAGCAGAACTGCCCCGACGCGATGCGATTCGCGCCCAGCGGCGATGTCATGACCGATGCCGATGTCTGCTGGGGTGGCCGCAACTGCGTGTTCTCCTGCGATGAACAGCGCGTATGGCTGATGCGCATGGCCGAGCGCGGCTGGACCGCGCCCACCTGGCCCCGCGAGTATGGCGGCGGTGGACTCGACCGCGCGCAGGCCAAGGTACTCGCCGAGGAACTGCAGCGCATCCGCGCGCACAACCCGCTCGACAGTTTCGGCATCTCCATGCTCGGACCGGCACTGCTGAAATACGGCACCCACGAGCAGAAAGCGCAGTTCCTGCCGCCCATCGTGCGCGGCGAGATCCGCTGGTGCCAGGGTTACAGCGAGCCGAACGCAGGCTCCGATCTCGCAGGCCTGCAGACCCGCGCCGAGGACATGGGTGACCACTTCCTCGTGAACGGCCAGAAAGTCTGGACCTCCTACGCCGACAAGGCCGACTGGATTTTCTGCCTCGTGCGCACCGATTTCGCGGCACCCAAGCATCAGGGCATCAGCTTCGTGCTCTTCGACATGCAGAGCCCCGGCGTCAGCACCCACCCCACCCGCCTGATCAGCGGTGCCTCGCCATTCTGCGAGACCTTCTTCGACAATGTGCGCGTGCCCAAGACCCAACTCGTAGGCGAGCTGAACCGCGGCTGGGATATCGCCAAGTACCTGCTCACCCACGAGCGCGAGATGATCAGCCGGCTTTTCGGCGTGACCGGCGCCGGTCAAGTCGCGCCCGCGGATATCGCGGTGCGCCGCATCGGCCTCGAGCACGGCAAACTCGCGGAGCCCGGTCTGCGCGGGGACATCGCACGCCTCGAGATGGACGCCGCCGCCTTCGGCCTCACGCTGGAGCGCTTGCGCGACGAGGCCCGCGCTGGCGTCGGCACCGGCGCTGCCTCTTCCATGCTGAAGTACTACGGCACCGAACTGAACAAGCGACGGCAAGAGTTGTTGGTATCGATCCACGGCAGTGATGCACTCGGCTGGGAGGGTGCCGCTTTCGAGGATGGCCTCGTGGCCCGCTCCTGGCTGCGCAGCAAGGGCAACTCCATCGAGGGCGGCACCTCCGAGGTGCAGCTGAACGTCATCGCCAAGCGCATCCTCGGCCTGCCGGGCTGAGCAAAACGAACAAGGGAACACACATATATGTCGCTCGCCTACAACGACGACGAACGCATGCTTCTTGAAGCGGCACAGGAATTCCTGCGCGCCGAATCACCGGTCTCGGCGTTGCGCGGTTTGCGTGACAGCGCCGATGCCGATGGCTTCTCACGCGCGCTCTGGGCCCGCATGGCCGAGATGGGCTGGACGGGGTTGCTGGTGCCCGAGGTTCATGGCGGACTCGGCTTCTCCCACATGGGTGCCGGCATTCTCTGCGAGCATATGGGTCGCACGCTGTGCGCCTCGCCGTTCTTCGCTACCGCCGTGCTCGGCGTGACCGTGCTGAACCACGCCGCGAGCGCGGCGCAGAAAGCCGCGCTGCTGCCGCGCGTGGCCGCCGGTGAATGCATTCTCGCACTCGCGCTGGAAGAATCCGCGCGCCATGATCCGCTCGCCATCACCACGCGCGTGACCGCTACGGCCGATGGCTTCGTGCTGGAGGGCGAAAAGCGTTTCGTGCTGGATGCACACGTGGCAGACACCTTGATCGTGGTGGCGCGCACGAGCGGCGCCGCGGGCGAGGCGCACGGCATCTCGCTGTTTCTCGTCGATGCGGGTGCCCCGGGCGTGGTGGTCGAGCGCAACGCAATGGTCGATTCGCGCAACGCCGCCACCGTCACGTTCCAGGCCGTGCGGCTAAGCCCGGAGGCCTTGCTGGGGCCGCTCGATGGCGGGTTCGCCCCGCTGGAGCGCGCACTCGATGTCGCTCGCAGTTGTACGGCTGCCGAGTTGCTGGGCGTGGCCACTGAGGCCTTCGAGCGCACGCTCGATTATCTGCGCCAGCGCAAGCAGTTCGGCAAAATCATCGGCGAGTTCCAGGGCCTGCAGCATCGCGCCGCCACGCTTTTCTGTGAGCTCGAGCTGGCCCGTTCGGCCGTGTTGGGGGCGCTCCGCGTGGCAGATCGCCCGGATGCGGACCTCGCAGCCGCTGCCAGCCTTGCCAAGGCCCGCGCCACCGACACTGCCACTCTTGCGGTGAACGAGGCCGTGCAGATGCACGGCGGTATCGGCATGACCGATGACTTCGAGATCGGCTTTTTCATGAAGCGCGCGGCGGCGCTGCGCATGCTGATGGGCGATGCCTACTACCACACCAACCGTTACGCCACCCTCGCCGGCTACTGAGTGGCATTCACCGGAGACACTGCACATGGATTTGGGAATCACCGACCGGCTGCGCCCCATACTCGATGAGGTCAAACGCTTCATCGATCAGGAAGTCCTGCCGCTCGAACACGAGTACGAGCAGGAAATCGATCGCGGCGACCGCTGGGCCTTCACGGCGCGGCAGACGGAGATTCTCGAAGGCCTGAAGGCCAAGGCCCGCGAGCGCGGCCTGTGGAATTTTTTCCTCACCGGGCACGAGGGCGAAGGCCACGGCCTCTCCACCGTGGAATACGCCTACATCGCCGAGGAGACCGGCAAGTCGCGTCTTGCGCCCGAGGTGTTCAACTGCAGCGCGCCGGATACCGGCAACATGGAAGTGCTCGCGCGCTACGGCTCGCCCGCACAGCAGGCGCGCTGGCTGAAACCACTGCTTGCTGGCGAGATCCGCTCCGCCTATGTGATGACCGAGCCGGATGTCGCCTCCTCGGATGCCACCAACATCAGCACTTCTGCGGTGCTTGAAGGCGGCGAATGGGTCATCAACGGCGACAAGCACTGGATCTCGGGCGCGGGTGATCCGCGCTGCCGCATCCTGATCGTGATGGTGAAGACCAGCAGTACCGCGCCGCGCCACCAGCAGCACTCGCAGATACTCGTGCCCATGGACACGCCCGGCATCGACGTGCTGCGGCCGATGACGGTCTTCGGCAAGGACGACGCGCCGCATGGCCACATGCATATGCGCTTCAGCAACGTGCGTGTGCCGCAGGAGAACATCATCGCCGGCGAGGGACGCGGCTTTGAGGTGGCGCAAGGGCGCCTCGGGCCGGGTCGCATCCACCACTGCATGCGTGCCGTCGGGCAGGCCGAAAAGGCTCTCGAGTTGTTGTGCCGTCGCGGCATGAGCCGCAGCGCCTTCGGTAAACCGCTGGTCAAGCTGGGCGCCAACTACGACATCATCGCCAAGGCGCGGATGGATATCGAGATGACGCGACTGCTGTGCCTGAAGACGGCCTGGATGATGGACAACGTCGGCGTGCAGGAATCGCAGCATTTCATTTCGATGATCAAGACAGTGGCGCCCAACGTGGCGCTGTCGGTGATCGACGAAGCCATGCAGATGCACGGCGGCGTGGGCGTATCGCAGGATACGCCGCTCGCCGGCCTGTATGCCGCGGTGCGCACGCTGCGATTTGCCGATGGACCCGATGCGGTGCACCGCATGGTGGTGGCCCGCAAGGAACTCAAGCGATACCTCTGAACAAGGAATACATCCCATGCCCGTCTCGCTCACCCCCGAATCCGCGCCCGGACTGATCGGCACCGAACTCGGTGTCTCCGAGTGGTTTCTCATCGACCAGTCGCGCATCGATGCCTTCGCCGATGCCACCCTCGATCACCAGTTCATCCATGTGGATCCGGACAAGGCGAAGTTAACGCCTTTCGGCGGCACCATCGCGCACGGCTTTCTCACGCTCTCGCTGCTGCCGCACCTTGTCACCGGATTGCGCATCGGTATGGAAGGCGCCGTGATGGGTCTCAACTACGGCTTCGACAAGATCCGCTTTCTCGCACCCGTGAAGGTCGACAGCCGCGTGCGCGCACGCGCCACATTGGTCGGCTTCCAGGAGAAGGCGCCGAAGCAGTTTCTCATCACCCAGGAAATCACCATCGAGATAGAAAACGAGCAGCGGCCCGCGCTGGTCTCGCAATGGCTCACGATGATCATGACCGGCTGAGCCCACTTTCACCGCAAGGAGTAATCGCATGAGCATTCGATTCGATAACCGCGTCGCCATCGTCACCGGCGCGGGCGCAGGGCTTGGTCGTACGCACGCACTCGCGCTCGCCGCGCGTGGGGCGAAGGTGGTGGTGAATGATCTTGGTGGTGCGCGCGACGGCACCGGCCGCTCCTCCGAGGCCGCACAGAAAGTGGTCGAGGAAATACTCGCCGCCGGCGGCGAGGCCATCGCCAACGGCGCCAACGTCGCCAACTTCGAGGAAGTCCAGGCGATGGTCGCGCAGGCCATGGACGCCTGGGGTCGCATCGACGTTCTGGTGAATAACGCCGGCATCCTGCGCGACAAGAGCTTCAGCAAGATGGAGATCGCGGATTTCCGCGCTGTCATGGACGTCCACGTGTTCGGCAGCATGCATTGCACCAAGGCTGTGTGGGAGATCATGCGCGCGCAGCAATACGGGCGGATCGTGATGACCACGTCTTCGAGCGGTCTCTACGGCAATTTCGGCCAGAGCAACTACGGCGCCGCGAAGATGGCGCTGGTGGGTTTGATGAACACCCTGGTGATCGAAGGCGAGAAATACGGCATCCGGGTGAACGCGCTTGCGCCTGCCGCCGGCACCCGTATGACCGAAGGTCTGATGGACCCCAAGGTCTTCGACCTGCTCACGCCGGAGTCGGTCTCCGCCGGGCTGGTGGTGCTGTGCGCCGAGAACTCGCCCAACCGCATGGTGCTCGCTGCGGGCGCCGGCGGTTACGCCAGCGTGCACACCTGCGAGACCCTTGGCATCCACCTGGTTCCCGACCAGCAGACACCCGAGAACGTGATGGCGGCGCTCGATCAGATCAATGCGCGCGCCGGCGAACAGGAGTTCACTCAAGGCTTCTTGCAGTCGGTCAAATTCGCAGGCAATGCCGCGAAAGCGCTCGATATCGAACTCTGACAGGACTACCGTACAGGAACATTCCCACGAGGAGCCTCCCATGAAAACCGCAGTTGCTCTCGCGCTGACGCTGGTCTCGGGCGCCGCCCTCGCCGACACGGTGGTCACCCTGAACGCCGTCGATGCCTCTGGCGTCGGGGCGGGCCTCGGCACCGTGACCGTCAGCGAATCCGCCTACGGGCTGGTGTTCACCCCGTCGCTCTCGGGCTTGCAGCCCGGCCTGCATGGCTTCCACCTGCACCAGAACGCGAGCTGCGCGGCCGGTGTGAGCGAGGGCAAGACAGTGCCCGCTTTCGCGGCCGGTCCCCACTACGATCCTGCCAAGAGCGGCCACCACGGCGCGCCGTGGGGAGATGGCCACCTTGGCGATCTGCCGCCGCTTTTTGTCGATGCTGCTGGCAATGCCACGCAGCCGGTGCTCGCACCCCGCCTGAAGGTCGCTGACCTCAAGGGCCGCGCGTTGATGATCCACGGTGGTGGCGACAACCACGCCGATCACCCGATGCCGCTCGGCGGCGGCGGCGCACGTGTAGCCTGCGGTGTCATCGACTAAACTCCGCGCCCCGCTACAGACTCACTACCACGAGGATTTCGCATGACGCAGGCCGTGATCGTCTCCACCGCACGCACCCCCATTGGCAAGGCCTACCGCGGCCTCTTCAACAACACCGAGGCTCCCACGATGGCGGGCCATGCGATCCGTGCAGCGGTCGAGCGCGCGGGGATCGAGGGCGCCGAGGTCGATGATGTGATCATGGGCTGCGCCATGCCGCAGGGCACACAGTCGCTGAACGTGGGCCGCATGGCCGCTCTTGCCGGTGGCCTGCCGGTCACGGTGAGCGGCATGACCATGGACCGTCAGTGCTCCTCGGGCCTGATGGCGATCGCCACGGCGGCCAAGCAGGTGCTGCATGACGGCATGCGTATCGTGGTGGGCGGTGGCCTTGAGCACATCAGCTTGGTCCAGAATGAGCACCTGAACGGTTTCCGGCGGCTCGATCCCCGTCTGAAGGCCATGCACGAAAACGTCTACATGCCGATGCTCCACACCGCCGAGGTCGTGGCCGCGCGTTACGGCATCTCGCGTGAGCGCCAGGACGAGTACGCCCTCGAGAGCCAGCAGCGCACCGCCGCCGCGCAGGCCGCCGGCCTGTTCGCCGAGGAGATCATCACGGTCAGCGCCAACGTCGAGATGAAGGACAAGAAAACCGGCGAGCTGAGCTACAAGGACGTCACGGTCGCCATGGACGAAGGCAACCGCGCCGACACCACGGCCGCGGGCCTCGCCTCACTGAAGACCGTGATCGAGGGCGGCTGCATCACCGCGGGCAACGCGAGCCAGTTATCCGATGGCGCCGCCGCCGTGGTGGTGATGGATGACGCCACCGCTGCCAGAAAAGGCCTGCAGCCGCTCGGCATCTACCGTGGCATCGCCGTCGCCGGCTGCGAGCCCGACGAGATGGGCATCGGCCCGGTCTTCGCCATCCCCAAGCTGCTGAAGCAGCACGGCCTGTCGATGGACGATATCGGCCTGTGGGAGCTGAACGAGGCCTTTGCCGTGCAGGTGATCTACTGCCGCGACCGCCTGGGCATCCCCGCTGACCGACTGAACGTGAACGGTGGCGCGATCTCCATCGGCCACCCCTATGGCATGAGCGGCGCGCGGATGGTCGGGCATGCGCTGCGCGAGGGCGAGCGCCGCGGTGTGAAGTACGTGGTCGTCACTATGTGTGTGGGTGGCGGCATGGGCGCGGCGGGGCTCTTCGAGGTCTGCTGAGGCTCTGCGACCGCGGCCCGTTTTGTGCGGGTCGTGGTGCTGCCTTTGTGCCCGTAAGGCGCGGTGTGCTTGACGCTCGCGCCACCCGCTGCCAGATTGCGCGCACCTCGTTTGGCAGGATGCGTACCTCATGAAACTCTACAGCTACCCGGCAGCCCCCAATCCCCGTCGGCTCCATATCTTCATGGCGGAGAAAGGCATCGAGATGCCCTTCGAGCCCATCGATCTCATGAAGGGTGGGCAGTTTGACCCGAGCTTTGTTGCCCTGAACCCGATGAGTACGGTGCCCGTGCTGGTGACGGACGACGGCACGGTGCTCACCCAGGTAGTGGCGATCTGCGATTACCTCGAGGCGCTGCATCCGGAGCCGTCGTTACTCGGCCGCACGGCGCTCGAGAAGGGTGAGATCCGCGAGTGGAGTACCCGCATTTTCAACGAGGGCGTGATGGCCGTTGCCGAGGCCTTCCGCAAGAGCAACCCGAACTTCGCCAACCGCAGCATTCCCGGTCCGGTGTCGCTGGCACAGGAGCCGGTGCTGGTGGAGCGCGGCCTGAAGCGGCTGGAGCATTTCTGGAGCACGCTCGAGACGCGGCTGGCCGGGCGCGAGTTCGTGGTGGGCGACAGTTTCAGCATGGCCGATATCGACGCGCTCTGTGCCTGCGATTTCGGCAAGTGGATCCGCAAGAGCGTTCCCGCCGAGTGCGTCAACATCGCGCGCTGGTACGCGGTTGTTTCCGCCAGGCCCTCGGCAAAGGCAGGCTGAGATGAAGCTCGAGCTCAGCCGGCGCGACTACCGATCCTTGCTCACGGTCCTCGAGATCGCCGACTGGGTGCTGCACGCCTACCGCACCGAAGAGCCGCAGGAGACCGCGCCACTGCGCGTGCTGGAGCAGAAAGTCCTCGCACTCGCGGAGGAGTTCGGCTGCGGCGAACTGGTGGAGTACGACGCCATCGAGCAGCGCTACTGGCTCACTCGTGACTACGACGAGGTGAGCGACGCAGTGCAGCTGATCGAGGAGTTCGAGAACGACAGCTTCTGGGACCAGCTTAGCGATCGGCTGGTGGAGCGGGATCTGATCCGGCAGATCGGCGAGGCGGCCTACCAGCGGCTCGATCCGGAGCAAATCGCCGAGCAGGCCGAGCCCTATCGCAGGCTTTATGGCGAGGAATTCCTGAGCCACGGCGCCGACCGGCTGGAGATCCTGCAGCAGGCGCTCGGGGCGGGGGCTGGTTCCAAATTGTCTTGAGCATCGGCTATTGATCGCGGGCATGGCCCGCTCCTACCGGTGGAGATGTCGCGGGCATGGCCCGCTCCTGCCGGGGGAGATGTTGCGACCCCTTTGCGAGAGAAATTTCAGGGTCATGGCCTACCTATGCGCGAGATGGCGATCCCCTCTTCCCGTAGGAGCGGGCCGTGCCCGCGACCAAGGCTGCGGGCCATATCCGCGACCGCTGCCGGGGGCCCGCTGACGCTCAGCCCAGCAATGCCCGCGAAATGATGATCTTCATCACCTCGTTGGTGCCCGCGTAGATGCGCTGCACGCGCGAATCCGCCCACGCCCGCGCGATCGGGTACTCCCACATGTAGCCGTAGCCGCCATGCAGCTGCACGCACTCGTCGATCACCTTGCACTGCAGGTCGGTCGAGAGGAGCTTGGTCTTGGCGGCGGTGGGGATATCCAGCTTGCCCTGCAGGTGCAGCTCGATGCAGCGGTCGATGAACACGCGCATGGCCGTGATCTCGGCGTCCATCTCGGCGAGCTTGAACTGTGTGTTCTGGAAGGCTGCCACCGGCTTGCCGAAGGCCTTGCGCTCCTTCACGTAGTCGACCGTGATGCGCAGCGCCGACTCGGTGGCCGCAATGGCGTTCACCGCCACTGACAAGCGCTCCTGCGGAAGTTCCTGCATCAGGTAGATGAAGCCCATGCCTTCCTCGCCGAGGAGGTTCTCTGCCGGCACGCGCACGTTGTCGAAGAAAAGCTCGGAGGTATCCTGCGCCTTCATGCCCACTTTCTTCAGCTTGCGGCCCTTGCTGAAGCCGGGCATGCCGGCCTCGACCAGCAAGAGGCTCGTTCCCTTGGCGCCGGCGGCCGGATCGGTCTTGGCGACCACGATGACCAGGTCCGAGAGATAGCCGTTGGTGATGAAAGTTTTCGAGCCGTTGATGACGTAGTGATCGCCATCGCGGACAGCGGTGGTCTTGATGCCCTGCAGATCGGAGCCCGCAGCGGGTTCGGACATCGCTATCGCGGTGACCATTTCGCCGGTTGCCATGCGTGGCAAGTATTTTTTCTTGAGGGCTTCGGTGCCGTAGTTCACCAGATAGGGCGCGACGATATCGTTGTGCAGGCCCCAGCCGATCCCGGAGAGTCCCGCGCCGGCGATTTCCTCGTCGATCACGCAGTTGTACAGAAAGTCCGTACCGGCACCGCCATATTCCTCGGGCACGGTCGGGCAGAGAAAGCCCTGTGCACCCGCCTTGTTCCAGACCTCGCGGTCGATGTTGCCTTGCTCCTCCCAATGCTCGTGGTGGGGGGCGCATTCCTGCTCCAGGAACTTGCGCACGCTGGCGCGGAAGATCTCGTGCTCTTCGCCGTAGATCGTGCGTGGAATCATCGCTACTGCTCCTGCGGGGTGATCAGAAAGTGTCGTTGTGTGCTGCGCGCGCCACCAGCGAGGCGGGCGGCAGGAAGTGCTCGCCGTAGTGCGCCGCGAGTTCGCGCGAGCGTGCCACGAAGGCCTCGAGCCCCGTGCTGTTGATGAACTGCAGCACGCCGCCCGTCCACGGCGGAAAACCGATGCCCATGATCGAGCCGATGTTGGCATCGCGCGCGGTGGTCACCACGCCCTCGTCCCAGCAGCGTACGGTTTCGAGCGCCTGTACGTAGAGGAGCCGGTCCTTGATGTCCTGCAGCGCGATCAGGGCGCCGTTCTTGCCGAAATGGGCGTCGAGCCCGCTCCAGAGATGCTTCTTGCTGCCTTGGGGATACTCGTAGAAACCCTTGCCCGCGGCCTTGCCGGCACGGTCCTGGCTCATCATCCATTCCACCACCACCTCGGAGCTGCGGGCCTCGTAGACCTTGCCCTCGGCCTCCATGTCCTTGATGGTCTGCAGCCGGATCTTGGCCATCAGCGCGAGGCTCACCTCATCGGATACCGCGAGCGG
>CAJADV010000061.1 GCA_903938575.1 uncultured Gammaproteobacteria bacterium | reverse complement strand
TGTCGAGCCCTATGGTGAATGAATCGATCGCCATTGAGAATGCGCGCATCGTCAGTTGCGGGCCGCCCGCGGGCGGTGGCGCCCTGCGCGGTGGTGCGATGGGCGCATTGCGGGTCATCGAACGCGGACATGTGATCGTGGAGAACGGCCGCATTGCGGCGGTGGGCGCGGGTCCGGCGGTGACACGCGCGGTCTCGGCGCGCATTGATGCTCGCGGACGAGTGCTGATGCCTGCAGCGGTTGATTGCCACACGCACGCGTGTTGGGCGGGCGAGCGCTGGGGCGAGTGGGAACTGAAGCGCGCTGGTGCTTCGTACTTAGAAATTCTGAAGGCGGGTGGTGGAATTCTCTCCACAGTGAAGGCCGTGCGCGCGGCGCCGCAGGACGCGCTGGCATCGCAGCTCGCTGAGCGCCTGGCGGAGATGCGCGAACTCGGCACTGGCGCGGTGGAGGTGAAGACCGGCTACGGCCTCGACACCGCCACGGAGCTCAAGATGTTCGAGGCCATCCGGCAGGTGGCGAAGGTGCTCCCCATGATGGTGGTGCCCACGCTCCTCCTTGGCCACGCGGTGGACGCGGACAACCAGCGCCAGCTTGATGACATGTGTGCCCTGCTCGAGACGCTCGCCGACCGGCAGCACGCCGGCAGCGTGGCGGTGGACGCCTACTGCGAGGAAGGCGCGTGGAGCGTCGCGATGTGCCGCACGCTCCTTGAGAAAGCGAAGCGCCTCGGCTTCGCCGTGCGCATCCACGCCGACCAGTTCAACGCGCTCGGTGGGCTGGAGATGGCGCTCTTGCTCGGCGCGCGCAGCGTGGACCACCTGGAGGCAAGCACTCCCGCCGGCATCGCCGCACTCGCCGCCAGCCGCGCCATCGGCGTCGCGCTCCCCGCGTGCGGCTTCGCGCTCGACGGACGCTTCGCGAACGGCCGCGCGCTCATCGACCAAGGCGGCGCCCTCGCCGTGGCAAGCAACTGGAACCCGGGCAGCGCCCCGAGCCCCAGCGTGCGCTTCGCCGCAGCACTTGCCAGCCGGCACATGCGACTCACCGCGCACGAGGCGATCGCCGCGGTCACCTGGAACGCCGCGTGCGTGCTGGGCATCGAGCACCAGGCCGGCGCCATCCGGCCCGGCATGCGCGCCCTCCTCCAGCTCCTGCCCCACCGCGACGAGCGCGCCTACGTCCACGAAGTGGCGGGGGCGGGGCCGGACGTGACGATCATGGGCGAGGACGTGTCGGTGCGGGTGGCGTGAGGGGGCGGTATGACGGTCGCCAACGCATCAGCGCCGGGGCTGCTGGGGGACGTATTGGCTGAGATAACTCGCAGCAAGTTTGGCTCAGGAATCAGGGGGGAGACCAGCCATCAGTGCGCAGCGTGACGGGCGGAAGAGTGGGTGTCAGAGACCCCGCTCTTGGATCGGCACGATGAGCAGGTAACGTCGCGGAGATTCGACCTCCTTCATCTCGAGGCGATCAGCAGGCTTAAGCACCCGCGAACCCTTGAAACCAAAGACAGGAGCCAGCCACTCGATAGATACGACGTCCGATCCATCAATTTTCGCAATTAACACATTTTCGATGTCGTCGCAAGCCCTCCTGAGCGTCCATCGCTCGCCCGCTCCCAAAGTGGTGTTGGCCTCTAGCCACGCGTCAGTCAATCCATAAGGCGATGAGACGACCCAAGTCACTGTTGTCGCGCCAGGCGTGCTGATGGCAACTGGAGTCGTGGCGCCACTCTGAAGCTTGGATCGCGCGGCTTCGATAGCAGTAACCAATTCGGAGGGTCCCGGTGGCTGCGACGGCACTCTTTGGCAGGCCGTCAAGCTCAGTGTCCCCGCGGCGAGCGCGACAAGCAAGCAGGCCAGCGTCCCAATGGAAGCATGGACTCGGCCGCGCTTGCGCAAGAAGTGCGTGGCACCGCTTTCCAAACCGGAATCCCTGTGACAAGATACTGCGTTCAATCGGTTGGCTCCTATTCCCACCGTTACCGCCGCCGCAGGAAGTAGAGCACCACCCCGGTCACCACCAGTGCGTCGAAGGCCAGCACGATGATGAGCAGGCGCTTGGTTCGGGGGTTCATGGGCGGGGCGAGGTGCCGTGCAAGACTGCTGTGTTAGGGATTCCTAGCGACACGGAAGCCAAAGGAGAAATCCAAGTAGTTAGGGCCTGCGCTTGAGCGGGCGCAAGACCGGCTGTAGTAGGAATCGGTGAACCAGGATCCGCCTCGGATCCCGCGGAGCGTTCCAGTGCCAGGCCCGGTCGGATCGACAATCGCGCCGGCGTAGGAGCCCGCCCAGTCTTTCACCCACTCCCAGACGTTGCCGTACATGTCATGGAATCCAAGGGCGTTCGGAGACTTCAGGCCCACGGGGTGGGTCTGGTTGTTGGCGTTGGCGCCACACCATGCCAGCCCGACGAGCGTGTTGTCGTCCGTCGTCCCGTTGTAGAACGGCGTCTGAGTTCCGGCGCGGCACGCATATTCCCATTCCGCTTCCGTGGGCAGTCGCATGCCGGTGGCAGCGAGGTAGCTTTGGATGGTCGTCCAGCTCACCCGCTCGACCGGGCGGTCGTCCGAGCCGGGAAACCCGTCGGACGCCTGGAACCTGGAAGGATTCGATCCCATCCTCGCCGCCCACTGCGCCTGCGTCACCTCGTAGCGGCCCAAGTAGAACGGCTTCGTGAGCGTCACCTGGTGCACGGGAAGCGAATATGACTGACATACGTTCGCATCGGTCGGCATCGCGCAGCCCATCTGAAAGACGCCGGGCGGGACGAGCAGCAATTCCGTCTGCGTGGCCGTGTCTCGTACCCGCCATGCCCAGCACGTGGAGGAGATGGCCGCCCGCATCGCAGGGTCCGTGACCACTGCCGGATCGGGATCCGCCTCGACGAGCGTCGCCCACGCCGGAACCCGGATCGGAACGTACCGGAAACCAGCGGGCAAGGTGACCGTACCCGCGGCGCCCGAGAGCACGACATCCGCGCTTCCGAGCGAGCCGGGCGGCGTCAGGGCGGTGACGGTCAGCTGGTCGAGGACGGTCACGTTCGTCGCAGGCACTCCACCGATGGTGACGGATCTCATGGTCGTCAGATAGGTGCCGGTGATCGTGATCTTGGTGGAGCCAGTGAGGCACCATTCGGAAGGTGAGACGCGGATTGCTGTCGGCGGGCAATATCCCCAGTTGCTCAGCAGGATCCCGAGGTCGGCACCGTTGACGAATCCGTCGCGATCGAGATCGCAGGCCAAGGAGTCCAAGCTCGAGGTGACCACCGGGCCCCACCAAGACAGAAGCCGCCCCAGATCGCTGCCGTCCACACGTGCATCGAACGTGAGGTCCCCGGTGCATTGGGCCCCAGCCTCCATCGCCACGGTGAGTGCGAGCATGCCGGCAACGACCCGGATCAGATTCTTCATGATGATGGTCGTCGGAAGGTCAGGCCGGGCGCTACAGGACCCGGTGGTGCAATGGGAACAGGGTACCCCGGAGATGCTGAAAGTCAAAGAATTCAATGGGGCTGCTCGGATGACCTTCCCCCTGAAACCGTACCACGCCGGATTTTGGTATCCGGCGCATTGGTCTTCACCCCGATTTGATGCCACTCGAGCTGCGAGGAATTCGGGCCATCAGCGGCCTGCATTCCTCTGACCGAGTTCGGCGAATTCCCTGGGGGTCAGCATGCCAGTGGCGCTGCGTGGCCGCATTGCATTGCAATCGCTCCGCCACGACATCAAGGTATCCTCAGCGTCTTCGAGCCATTCGAAGACGTGCGCATTCAGGCACCCCGCGAGCAGCAGATCCTTGGACGAGTCGAGGTGCGCGCGGCCTGCCCGCTTCAAAGATGGGATGAATTCGCACTGCAGGCGTCGACGATCGGCGCAGGCCTCCAGCGCTCGCGAGACGAGCTCCGTCCCGTCGCCGAACGGACGCGCGGCGACCGCGTGCGAGGGCCGCGCTGTCCATCACAATGAAATCCGGTTGTATCGGCTACTTCCCCGGATTCCCACTTGAACGTCAGGCAGAACCCGGGCCGGGCGCCAATTTCCCCTACGATCCCGCCCCTGTGCTCGTCACCGACCCCAAGGACATCCTTCATGCGGAAGCCGC
>CAJADV010000060.1 GCA_903938575.1 uncultured Gammaproteobacteria bacterium | reverse complement strand
TGTCGACCGCCTTGCGTTCACCAGCCAGCAGCGTGCGGCAAAGGCGATCGCCGAGGGCGCTTTCAGCCGCAGCCTGATACCGGTGTACCGCGAGGACGGTACGCTCGCACTCGACAAGGAAGAGTTCCCGCGCCCGGGCACCACCTTCGAGACACTCTCGCAATTGAAAGCCGCCTTCGCCGAGGTGGCCCGCTATCCGTTGGACGAGCGTGGCACCACCTATTTGGGGCTCGTCCACCAGAAATACCCGGGCCTCGAGCTGAACCATGTGCACCACGCGGGTAATTCCTCCGGTGTAGTCGATGGCGCCGCGGCGCTGCTGCTTGCTTCCCCCGCCTACGCCCGCAAGCAGGGCTGGACCCCGCGTGCCCGCATTCTCGCCATGGCCAATGTCGGTGACTCGCCCACGCTGATGCTGAACGCTCCGGTGCCTGCGGCACGCAAAGCGCTCGCCAAGGCGGGGCTCACGGTCGATGACATCGATCTCTTCGAGATCAACGAGGCCTTCGCCGTGGTGGCCGAGAAATTCATCCGTGATCTCAAACTCGATCGCGACCGGGTGAACGTGAACGGGGGCGCGATGGCGCTCGGGCATCCCATCGGTGCCACCGGCTCCATCCTGATCGGCACCGTGCTGGACGAACTCGAGCGCCGCGGCCTGAAGCGCGGTCTGGTCACCATGTGTGCGGCTGGTGGCATGGCGCCGGCGATCATCATCGAGCGCATCTGAACGCGTCGGATGCGGGAATCCTGCCGGGAAGCCGGCAGGATTCCTGGTTGTTGCCATACTCAGAGCGGGTTTGCCGCTGCCCTGATATGCGGGGTCATTGAGCGTACGGCGCCAGTCATTGGCGCCGGGGGGAGACACCATGTTGCAACGGATTTGCATCTTCGTATTGGTTCTGGCCGCCGCATCCGCCAGTGTGGCTCGCGCTGCAACGGTCTATGAGCAGGCTCTGCCGGTGGACTGGCTCGACAAGCGATTTGCCAATTGTTCCCCCTGCTCGTTTAAGGATGTTCCCGCAACGCTGTTGGGAAGCAGGATGTTCGCATCCTTTGAGCTTGGTGCATCCACGGTTCTTGATGGTGCCCGCTTTGCCGCAGTAAACAGTCCTTCCGGTTTTTTGGGCGATTTCTCCATCTCGATATGGGAAAGCCCATTCTCTGTGGAGGGACCAATCGTCCAGACACTCCTGGGAAAGGGGTCGTATTCGCTGTTTTCTGGCTCCAGCGGGTATCTCAATGTCGCCCTGCCTGACTGGAGCCTGGCTCCCGGGCACTACTGGCTGAGTGTCTTCGGTGAGAACGGTGCTGGCTTCCAGTGGGGTGGGCTGGAGACCGGCGGCGACGACAGGCGTTACACGAACGGTGAGCTATTCCTGAAGGGCGATAGCACCCAGCCGCCCAGTTATCTTCTCGGCTTCAGCTTGTATGGTACGGCACCCGTCGCCACCCCCATCGGTGGCACCTTGCCCCTGTTGCTCAGCGCTCTGGCTGGTCTTTTTTTCGTCCGGCGTCGCCCCGCGGCCTGAGGCCTTCGTTCCGGACTCCCGCCGCTTGGTCTACTATCTCGCCGCGTCCGCGGGGGGTGCCACGATTCCCCTGCGCGACGGACCAATCCCAGCCCCGTGCGCCCCGGAGACACCCATGACACTGCAGCCCGGCTTCACCGGCAGCCCGCTCGATCGCGCCGATCACCTGCGTACGGATGAAAACGCGCTGCTCGCGCTGCGGCGCGATCCTGCGGCACGTGCGCTGCTCCTGCGTGGGCTTGACCCGATCACCGGGGATGACGGCGGTATCGGCTGGCGCCCACTCGATGCCGATGACCACGCACGCGAGCTGCTTTTCCTCGGGCTAGATGACGGCGCGCCGCGCTTTGCCGCGCTGGATTGGGACGGGCCGCGCGGCGGCTCGATGGCGGTGCTGCAGTTGCTGCATCGCCTGCCGGCAGCGGATGTGGCGCTTTACGGTGGTGCGCGCAGCCTGGTCGACTGGCACTACCGTCATAGTTTCTGCGCCCGTTGCGGCGCGGCGACCACGCTGTTTCGCGGTGGCTGGGGACGGCGTTGCGGGTCCTGCACGGCTGAGCACTTCCCGCGGGTCGATCCGGTGGTGATCATGCTGGCGGAGCACGAGGGCAGAGTGCTGCTCGGCAGGCAGCCGCAGTTCCCGCCCAAGATGTATTCCGCGCTGGCGGGTTTTCTCGAGCCCGGCGAGTCCCTCGAGGAAGCTGTGCGTCGCGAACTCCACGAAGAAGCGGGCGTGCATGCGCTTTCGGTGCAGTACCTGTTGAGTCAGCCCTGGCCCTTTCCGTCGTCCCTGATGATCGGCTGCATCGCGCCGGTGGCCAGCGATACGCTGACGTTGGATACCGCGGAGCTGCAGGATGCGATCTGGGTGGATCGCGAGGAAGTGCGTGCGGTGCTACGTGGCGAGCCGGGCGCACGCATCATGACGCCACCGCCACTGGCAATCGCGCATTCGCTGCTGACGGCTTGGGCGAGTCGCCAGTAAGCCTCTGATTCCGCGGGTAACTAGCAGGATTAGTGTCCGGTAGTCGCGGCGATCATGCGTGCGAGTGCAAGCCGGACTTCGGGCGACTGCAGGATATCGGGCAGCTTGGCTAAGGCGGGTTGCGCCAGATAAGACTGCAGCTGGAACAATTCCGGCTGTCCGTTCGCAGACAGGTTTATCTGGTCGACTTCCGTGACGCGGCCCATGGCGATGCTTTCGCCGATGCGCGCACTCAGGTAGCACAGCGCGAGCCCGAGTGCTTCCGGCCCGGCCGGCATGGGTGCGGGACTGACCAGGATGGCTCCTGCGCGCTCGATTCCCGAGACCACGCTCTGTGGCAGACCCCACTGTTGCAGCAAGAGGTCTCCCGCCACCATGGCGCCGAAGCCAAGAGATTCCTGCTGGATGCGTGAGCGTTCCAGAAGCCCGTGCTCCCAGCTCGCAAGGGAGATCTCCGGTGACATAAGCGTGAGTACCGCGAAATCACCCACGAAGGAGAGCACGGTGACAGTGGCTGAAGCGCCGATATCGCTGAACCCCAGGCGTTGCGAAAGCAGTGTGCAGATCTCCGAGCCCATCAGCCCGGCGTCCCAGATCCGTTTGTAGAGTGTCTGCAGGCTGGGTGTCTCGGTCCGGTAGGACTCTTCCACCAGAAAACGCATAGCGATGCTGCGGATGGTGTTCACGCCGAGATAATTGATGGCGTGCTGCACGCTCACTATCGGCGTTAGCAGCCCGTGCAGCGGCGAGTTCACCACCCCCAATACCCGCGCCGCCAGCACGGGTTCGCGCATGAGGAAGTCAGACAGTTCCCGGGTATTGCCGGAGCTGAAAAAATCGGGCGAGCTCAATTCCCGTAGTGACCGCGGCGGCAGGAAGATGCGCTCCATCTCCTCGAGCAGTATTGCCTGTCGCGCCGGGCTGATATCTGCGGTGCGCACCAGCGCGAACGCGGCGAGTTCATCGGGCAGCGGGGCAGGGGGCGCACTGGGTGGCTGCGCGGCGCGCGCGGGCGCCTCGGGCTCCTCGGGCTCCCGATGGCCCGTATCAACGGCAACCCCCCGTTTGTGCGGCGTTACGGGGGTGCTGCGGCCAGCGCGGATAATTGCCAGCAACGCGAGCAGGATCGCGATGCTGACTGCGCCGAGAAGTACGCCCATAGACTCCCCATAACAAGACCGTTTCGACAGTATAGGCCGTCGTGTCAACTCGATCCTACAGCGCAGAGGGGCTCTGCCCAATCGAGCACCCGACCAACCTGCAGGTATCTCTCCTTCGGTGCGCTCTCGCCAATACGCCAATACTGTAGGGGCCGGGCCTATTGTGACCCCGCGATCACGCCCTCACGGCGGCGATGTTGACGGGAATGGCGCTCATCCGCGGCATGGCATTGATGGTTTCGCGTGGCCCGTGCGCGCCGATCAGGCGGTTGGTGGAGGCCCCGCGCCCGAAGGGGTCCTCGGCCTCGCCGGGCAGCACCCCGTAGCCGTGCGAGACGGAGATCACGCCGGGACGCAGATCCGGATCTGCCGTGGCAGGCACCACGATCTCGCCGGCCTCGGAGCTGATACGGACCAGCTGACCCTCGGCGATACCCTCGCGCTCCATGTCAAAGGGGTTGATGTACGCAGGGTTGGTCGGCACGCGCAGGCGCACCGAGGGCAATTCCTTGCAGGCGGAGTTCAGCGCATCGCGCATGCGGCGCGCCGCGAGGCGGTAGGCGAAGCCGCTGTAAGCGCCGTTGCGTCCCTGCGCGTCGGCCTCGGCCGCGACACTCGCGAGCTCGGCTGCCACATCTGCGGGCATCAGCGTGAAACGGTGCGGCGAGTCCGGGTCGCCGGGCTCCACCACTTGCGGGATATCGTGAAAATACAGGCCGCGCTCGGCGCGCTGGATCTCCGCGAAACCGACCGGCGAGAAGCGCGCCGAGATGGCGAGAAGTTCGTCTGTGGTCGGGCGGTTTTGCATGTCGAGCGGCTGGCCGAAATGCTCGAGCGTGACGCCCAGGCGCTTGGCGATCTCCCAGAACCAGGTCCAGTCATCCTGCACACCGGCGCCCTCGGGTGGTTTGGCGATCGCCGGGGTGTAGCGCGTGTAGGGCTCGATGGAGACCAGCGTCTCGTAGATGAACAGCGGCAGGTCCGGGCGCTCGTACTGCAGCGTGGGTGGCAGGATGTAGTCCGACAATTGCGCTGTCATGGTCATGAAAGGCTCGATGGTGACCAGCAGCTCCAGCGATTTCATCGCGGCAACGATGCCCTCCTGGTCCGGGATCGCCGAGGCGGGGTTGCCGCCATGCACGATCAGTGCGCGCACCTGGCCGGCGCCGGGCTCGAGGATTTCATCGATCAGGGCGCCGGTGGGCAGTTCGCCATCGATGGTGGCGTAACCGGTCTTGCTGACATAACCCTGCTCCCACCACCGTGGCGCGGGAATGACCTCGGCCTTGCGCGGCCAGCGTGCATTCACTGCGCCCGGGTTCTGTACGGCTTCGCCCTCACGGACAAAGCGTCCGCAGATCACGTTCAGGGTCTCGATCAGGTGCTCGGCGAGATTGGCGTGCGGCGACATATCGGGGCCCGTGGCGCTCACGGCAGCGCCGCGGCGTCCGTCGCGCGCGAAGACGTCGGTCGCGCGCCGCAGATCTGCGGGGTCGATCCCGGCGCGCAGCGCCACGACCTCCGGCGTGAAGGCATCCACTGCCATACGCAACTCGCCGATCTGCGAGGCGTAGCGCGCACAGAAATCACGGTCCTCCCAGCCTTCGGCGAGCACGATCCGGATCATGCCGGCAACGATCGCGCAGTCTTCCCCGGGCAGGGGCTGCAGGAACACATCGGCAAACCGCGCCGTCTCGCTGCGGCGCGGGTCGATCACTACCAGTTTCATGCCACGGGCGCGGGCCTGTTTCAGCCGCTTCTGGGGGTTGCGGGTGTCGAAGCCGCCCATCGACACCGACACCAGGGGGTTGGCGCCGATGATCATCAATACATCCCCCGTGTTGAACGGGTCGCGGCCTGCGGGCCAGATACCGATGCGACCCAGCGCCACGGCTTTTGACGACTGGTCGATGGTCACCGACGAGAAAGCCTTGGGTGATTCG
>CAJADV010000059.1 GCA_903938575.1 uncultured Gammaproteobacteria bacterium | reverse complement strand
TCCTCCAACAACGGAGCAGAGCCGAAGTACAGCACGCCCACCGCCTCCAGTCTGAGGGTGCTGCCCTCCAGTTCGCTCTTGATCTGGATCCGCCGTTCACGCCAGAGGTGCACGCCTACCGCGCTGCTGATGCCGATGAACACCGCGAGATCGATGCGGGGCGCCAGCAGCAGCGTGGCGAAGAACGTGACCAGTGACACCGAGGCCTGAGCGGGGGAGATGCGCAGCAGCGCCAGCATGGCGCCCAGATCCACCAGCTTTGCCACCGAACTGATGAGCACCGCGGCCAGCACTGCGCGCGGCAACTCGGCAAGAAATCCGGTGAGCGGCAACAGCAACAGGACGGTGATGCCGGTAACCAGCCCCGCCATCCGCGTGCGCCCGCCGCTCGCCTGACTGAGTATCGTACGGCTGAAGGACCCGCCAACCGGCATGCCGCCGAACAGTCCCGCTGCGAGATTGGCTGCACCCTGACTCAGGAACTCGCGATCGGCATCCCAGGTTTCGCGGTTGCGGGCAGCCATGCTGCGCGAGATCGCCGCCGCCTCGGAAAAACCCACCAGCGCAATCACCGCACCGGGGATGAGCAGCGCGGGCAGCATGCCCCAAGGCAACGACAGCGATGGCAGCGCAAGGCCAGCCTGAACCAGTCCCAGCACCGGGCCGCGGTAGTCCAATGTGTGGCTGAGCGCGAGTCCGCCGATGACGGCGCACAAGATCCAGGGAAAGCGCGGCCACCGGGTCCGTCCGCCCTCGATCAGGGCAAAGCTCATCAAGGTCATCAGAAGCGCCCACCGATCCCATTGGTCCGGATGGGCGAACAGCCGCAGCAGGTTGCCGAGAATATCCTGCCCCGGAAGGCTCACGCCAAAGGCGGCTGGCAACTGCGAGCCGAGAATCAGCAACGCTACCGCAGAGCTGAATCCCACCAGCACGGGCTCGGACATCAGGTAGACCACAAAGCCGGCTCGCAACAGGCCGATCAGCACGCGTATGACACCCACAACCAGCGCGAGCAGGGCCGCAAGCTCGAGGTACGTGGCAGAGAGGGGAGGCGCAATCACCACCAGAGTGCCGAAGGTGAGCAGGCTGGTCATCGCCACTGGCCCGGTCTGGAGATAGGGCGAAGAGACCAGGAAGGCCGCCGCGATGGGCGCGACGATGGCCGCAATCAACCCGGACGACGGCGGCAGGCCCGCAAGCGCCGCGTACGCGATGGCCTGCGGCAACAGCACCAGCGCCACACTGATGCCGGCGAACACATCCCCGCGCCAGACTGCGGCGCCGCGGCGCGGAGCGTTCATGCCGCGTGACCCAGGCACGGCTTGCTGAGCCGTGCCGACGAGTAGCGGGTGGTGGTCTTTACCGTATCCCCGACCGGTGCCGATGTGCAGACCTCAGGCTCATCACGCGCAGTCATGGCAGCCAACGAAGTTACGATGAATTGGAATAAGGTTATAACATCAGGCGAGGCACCAGTTGCGAGATTCTCGGCGCGCTTCAGGGTCATCCCGGTTCTGTGGCACCTTTCCCCTATAGACACTGCTCAGGCACGGAAACCTCATATGCACAGCGACTGGGATGCCATCGTCGTCGGCGGGGGCCACAACGGCCTGACCGCGGCGGCCTATCTGGGACGCGCTGGACTTCGCACCCTGGTGCTGGAGAAGAACCCCGTGGTCGGTGGCGCGGCGGTGAGCGAGGAATTCCACCCCGGCTACCGCAATTCAGTGGCCTCCTACGTGGTGAGCCTGCTGCAACCCACCGTGATCGCCGACCTGGAGCTCGCACGCCACGGGTTCTCCACCCTCGCGCTCGACGGCACCTTCTACCCGCGTCCGGACGGACGGCATCTACTGCTGACGGGCGAGGCGTCGAGCGACCGCGCGCAGATGGAGGCCTTCGAGGCCGGCAGTCACGCCGCCATGCAGGCGCTGCACCGCATCACGGACGAGGCCGGCGAGGTACTGCGTGAGCAATGGCTTCGCGAGCCGCCACGGCTCGCCGGCGCCGGC
>CAJADV010000058.1 GCA_903938575.1 uncultured Gammaproteobacteria bacterium | reverse complement strand
TGATTCCGGGCTTACCGTATTTCCGTGTAGGAGCGGGCCATGCCCGCGATCAATCACATTTGCTGCATGAGGTCGCGCGCATGGCGCGCTCCTACAGCGTGGAACGTTGCGCTCTCATCCAACGGTATTGCGATCTCCCGCGGCAATCGAAGCGGAAAACGGGACGAGCGAAAAGTGTGTTCGAGCGAGTCGGGGGCGGGGAGCGGATTGCGGCGCGCCTACATGGCCGGGATCGCCGGGAGCGATCCCGGCCATGTCGGTAGGCGTGGTACAGGGATGTACCCAGCGCCGGTAGCCGCAGTCCGCTCCCCGGCCCCGATTCGCGGGTGCTGCCATCTTGACCGCACCCGCAAGCGCTGCATTCGTCACCCCCAAAGCGCGCAGCAAAACCCCCCGCCAAACGCCGCAGCGCGGCGCTCTCAGGGGCGCGCGGGGTAGACGGTCTTGCCGCCTACCACGGTGCGTAGCACCTTCACGTTGGCGATGTCTTCCGGGGGGATCGTCAGGGGGTTGCGGTCGAGCACGATGAAGTCGGCGAACTTGCCGGGTTCCAGCGAGCCGGTGACGGATTCCGCGTGCAGTGAATAGGCGGCATTGATGGTCGCGGCCTGCAGTACCGCCGCGGCACCCAAGCCGGGATCCTTGCCGAGACGACCGCGGTATGCGGGGTCGGCATCGGGGCGGTTGCTGCGCGTTACGCCCACCTTGAAGGCAAACCATTCGTCCAGCGCATCGACCGGCCAATCACTGCCGAAGGCAACACGGGCGCCCTGTGCGGCCAACAGGCCCGAGGGCTCGATGACAGCCATCCGCTCGGGGCCGAAGATGTCGACGAGTCCCAGGGTGTCGCCCGCGGGCTTGCCCCACTGCATCGACAGCACCGGCGTGACATCGAGCGCGGCGTAACGGGGCATGTCGGCGGCGGCGACGATTTCATCGTGGGCAATGGCGGCGCGGATGTCCTTGCCTGGCAGGGCCTTGCGCATGGCCTCGTAGCCGTCCAGCGCCGCGCGTACCGCGCCGTCACCGTCTGCATGGATGTGAGGGTCGATGCCGTTGCGCGCCAGGCCCGTGAGGATTTCTGCCAACGGTGCCGCCGGGAAATAGGGCTCTGGCCCGCGGCTCGGGCCCGAAATCCAGTGCGGCGCATCCGGAGTGCCGGCGTTGATGCGGTAGGGTTCGATCATCGTGCCTGTGAGTGCGGGTGCCGAGATGACGCCGTCCATGAACAGCTTGGCGTTGCGTACCGTGATACCCGCCGCCGGCTCCAGGGCGCCGCCGTCGTGCTTCTGGGCGATGCCCACCACCCGCGCGACGGCCGCAGCGGTGTCCGCGCTCTCCTTGGGGTCGATCGGTACCGCGAAGTGTCCGCGCGCCGTGAGTCCGCCCGCCGCGTGCACCGACGAAAAGGCTTCGATCGATTCCAGCGAGGCTGCGGCATCCAGGAAACTGGTCACGCCCTGTCCGGCCATCATGGTGAGCGCGACTTGGGCGGCCCTCAGGTTCTGCGCCGGCGTGGGCGGCGGCACCAGCGTGTTGAACACATCGTAGGCGGCGTCTTCGAGCAAGCCGGTCGGCTCGCCGGTGGCGTCGCGCCAGATCTTGCCGCCCAGCGGGTCCGGGGTGTCCCGCGTGATGCCCGCCAGCTCCAGCGCCCGCGAGTTGGCAAGAACCGTGTGGCCGAACGAGGAGCGGATGATGATCGGGCGTGTGCCGCCGAGTGCGTCCAGGTCCGCGCGGTTGGTGCGCACGCCCGGAGGCAGCATGTTCTCCTGGAACCAGGCCACCACCTGCAGCCAGGCCTGCGGGCCTTCCGCTGCGGAGGCATCGAGGCAGGCCTTCACGCGCTCCTGCAGCTGCGGCACGGTGAGTGCGAGGTACTGCAGATTGCATTTGAGCAGTGCCCCGCCCGCCTCGAAGGGGTGCATATGCGCATCGATCAGGCCGGGCATCACGAAGCGCCCGCCCAGGTCTTCGCTATGCGTGGCGGGGCCAATGTAGGGCCGCAGGCCAGATTCGTCCCCGACATAGGTGATGCGTCCGCCGGCCACGGCCAGCGCTTCTGCCTGCCGCGATCGGGCGTCGCCCGTATAGATCCGGGCGTTGCGGTAGACGGCATCCGCGGGCGTTGCGGCCTGTCCGGCCGTTCCTGTCGAGATTAATACTGTCGCGGTCAGGAGAAGTGCGAGTCTCATTGGGGCTGTTCCATGATGGCGGCGGGCCGTGTGGTCAGCAGCACCTTAACCACCGCGCCCTCGCCCGTGCAATCTCGTCTTGCAGTGTGAGCGGGCGCACACAACAGAGCCTGTCGTCGATGGATCTTCTGGTAGCGGGGCGTCTGGTCCGGGTATAAGCTGGTCACATATATTTACATTTGAATGAAGATATAAAATGACCCGGGGTTGTCCAATGGAATCCGGCATGACGCTTGTGGAGCTCATTGTGGCGCTTGCGGTTGCCACCATCCTGCTGGCTGCCGGCATCCCGGGTTTCACCACACTTACAAACAACAACCGTCTGGTTGCCAGCGCCAATACCCTTGCCGGTTTGTTGGGCGAGGCACGCTCCGAGTCCGTGTCACAACGCAGAACAGTGTCCGTGTGCGGCAGTTCAGCCGGCACTTCCTGCAATGCGGCCTGGGCCACGGGAGCGGTGGCGTTTCTGGATGCCGACGCCGACGGCGTCATCGACACGGGCGAAACCGTCTTGCGCCAGATCAGTAACCCTGTGCCTTCCGTCACGATCGCCCTGAGCGGCCCCACCACGGTGCGTTACACCAGCATGGGCTGGCTTGCCGCCAACTCCACCGGCACGTTCCGCTTTTGTGACACCCGCGGCAACCTGTACGCGCGCGCTCTCCTGCTGTCGTCCACCGGGCGTGTAAGCGCCGCCAGCGACACCGATTCCCCCACCGATGGCATCGTCGATGACGCCAGCGGTGCGAACATCAGTTGTCCCTGACCCCGATGCCTGCCGCGGCTCACTTTCCACGCTCCCGCCAGCGGGGCTTCACCCTGATCGAGGTGATGATCGCGGTATTCGTACTCTCGATCGGCCTGCTGGGCGTGGCCGCACTGCAACTCACCGCCAAGAAATCCAGCCACCAGGCCTGGCAGCGTGCGCAGGCGGTGCTGCTTGCCGACAGCATCCTCGAGCGGCTGCGCATGAATCCCTCGGCCGCGGCGTCCTATCACACTGGCATTGGCAGCTCTGCCCTGGGCGGAGGCACCCGGACGACGCCCGGCCAGGACTGTTCCACCCAGTCCTGCACTGCCGCCCAGATGGCCGCGTGGGATCTCTGGAACTGGGAGCGGCGCATGGACGGCAAAGCCATCGTCGACTCGGCCAATCGCAACGTCTCGGGTCTGGTCGATCCGCACGCTTGCATTGTTTTCACGGCGGTCAGCTCCTCTTTCCCCAATACCGGGCAACTGCGTGTGATCGTGAGCTGGCGCGGCACCACGGACATTTCCGACGCCGTTACCTCCGGCACCGCCTGCGGCTCGGGTTCCGCAGGCTCGGTCGACTCCCGCCATCAGGTGATCGTGAACACCTACGTGGTCGACGAGCGGGGTCTGGGCTGATGCACGCTCCGGGCAGGAAGGGACAACGCGGGCTCACCATGGTCGAACTGATGATCGCGTTGCTGCTTGGGCTTTTCGTGATCGGTGGCGTGATTTTCGTGTTCGCTGGCTCCAAACGTAGCTACACCGAGACCGAGCAGCAGGCCCGTATCTCCGAAAACGGCCGCTTCGCCGTGCAGCTGCTGGAGGGCGAACTCCGGCTGGCAGGCTTCTTCGGCGAGGCCACCGCCGCCACCATCGATCCGGATGCCAACCTTGGTAGTGTCTCCAGCGATTGCAGCTCTCCCGCGCAGGCCTACGACGTCGACAACTTCCTCGCCGTTCTGCGGGCGAACAGTTCCGGTGTGGCGGCGGGCTGCATCACCGACGCGGTGCCTGCTTCGGATGTCATCGTAGTGAAGTCGGTGCGCCCTTTCCCGCTCTCCGACGGCGCCCGCGACACGTCCTCCGATGACGACGGCACCATCGACTCGCCCAGCGCGCTGGGCGGCCAGCTGACCTATGTGATGAGCAATCCGCTGAAGGGCGTGCTCTTCGACGGCGCGGATACCGCGCCCTCGATCACCGATGGCGGCACGGTGCCCGCCGGCACGGCCTGGGAGTACCGCTTCCAGATCTTCTACGCGCGGGCCGGCAGCCCGCCGCAACTGGCGCGCAAGACGCTCGCGTGGGGCGGCTCGGGCATGAGCGTGACCACCGAGAATCTGGTCGAGGGCCTGGAGCAGTTGCGCGTTCGCATCGGCATCGACAGCAACGACGACGGCGAGGCCGACAGATTCGTCACGGCGGACACGCCGGGCATCGACTGGTCCACGGTCTCGGCGCTGGAGTTGAACCTCCTGATGCGCGGCATCGACATCGACGTCGCCTACACCGATACCCGCACCTACGATCTTGCCGGGTTGTCCGTCGCGCCGGGCGGCAAGTACCGCCGCGTGCTGGTGAACAAGTCGATGTCGTTGCGCAACGCTGCGCTCACCATCAGGGGCCGCCTGTGAAACAGATCCATGCCACTTACCGCCAACGCGGCGTGGCGCTCGCCACGGCGCTGATACTGCTGGCGGTGATCACGGTGCTCAGCATCTTCGGGGCCGCCACCGGCGCGCTGGATCTGCGCGTCAGCGGCAACATGCAGGCCGCCTTCGATTCCTTCGAGCAGGCCGAGGCCGGCGTGGCCGCAGTGGTGACACTTTCCGCCACCGGCCCCGACCCCTTCACGGGCGTGGACGACCTCGACCCGATGAATGGCGTCTCCGGCAGCCCGCTCGGCAACCTTAATGATGGCTCTGGCAGCCTCGACCTGAACGTGAGGCTGAAAGTGAAGGGCGGCACCTGTCCGCGCTCACGGCTCGGTTACAGCGCGGATCTGATCGCCTGTGACCATTACCGTGTCGAGTCGATACACACCGCAGCCGATTCCCGCTCCAAGGTCGATGAAGGCGTGGTGAAATCCGTCATCGGGAGTGCAACGCTATGAGCAGGCCCGTTTCCGTCCCCGCTGCAGTTCGCGGTCTCCTTGCCACGCTCGCCCTGCTTCCGGTCCTGTTTCTGACGGCCGCGGAGGCGCGAGCGGACGACACCGAGATCTACCGAGCCGACTACGTGTCAGGCAGTGGTACAGGCCGCCCGAAAGTGCTCATCATCTTCGACAATTCGGGAAGCATGGATACGATCGCCGAGCAGAAGCCGGCCTATGCCTCGTCTACCACCTATCCCACCGTGACCGGCATCGTGAGCGGGCGGCTCTACTGGGCCACCGGCTCCTCGGGTGATCCGCCATCCGCCAGCACGGGCCAGTGGATCAACGATTACCGCAACCGCTGCGCCACCTCCTATACGCCGCTCGCCACCTCGGGATACGTTCAGGACAAGTTCGCGATGTGGCGAACCTCCACCGTCACTGCCTGGAGTGATCTGGCCACCACCACCACCGACCCGCTGCACGTCGAATGCGCCAACGACGTCACCGCCAGCAACAACGGCAATGGCTCGGGCACCGGCAACCCCGGCAGCGGCTATCCGCGTTCCTCCACACCGCGCCCCTACGGCACCAGCAAGCAATCCAACGTCTCCGGCGGCTGGCGCTCCTCCCGCCTGTACAACGCCAACTACATGAACTGGTACTACAGCACCACGCTGGTGGACCGCAGCCGTCTACAGGTGGCGCAGTCGGTGATCACTGACCTGGTCAACGCCAACCCGAGCAT
>CAJADV010000057.1 GCA_903938575.1 uncultured Gammaproteobacteria bacterium | reverse complement strand
TAGCAGCCACCGGCACGCATGAGGAACTGCTCTCGTCCTCGCCGCTCTACGCGCGCTGGGCGGAGCTGCAGTTCCTGGATGAAGGCCGCACGGTCAGCGCGTAGACTAGCCCGCGGCCGTGGGTGCCTGAACAGACCGCGCCAGCCCGCAACCAGATCGCAGCGAGGACCCCCAGGATGCAGTTCGCCGGCTCGCATATCCTCTCGGTCGATCAGTTCGAGCGCGCCGACATCGAGCGCGTGTTCGAGGTGGCCGATCGCATGGAGCCCTACGCGCAGCGCCGCCGCATCACGCGGGTGCTGGAGGGCGCGATACTCGGCAACATGTTCTTCGAGCCCAGCACCCGCACGCGGGTGAGTTTCGGCTGTGCCTTCAACCTGCTGGGGGGCGAGGTCCGCGAGACCACCGGCATCGAGAGCTCCTCGCTCAGCAAGGGCGAATCCCTCTACGACACGGCCCGCGTGATCAGCGGCTACAGCGACATCATCGCCATGCGCCACCCCGCGGCAGGCTCGGTGGCAGAGTTCGCCGCCGCCAGCCGCGTGCCGGTGGTGAATGGCGGCGATGGCCCCAACGAGCATCCCACGCAGGCGCTTCTCGACCTCTACACCATCCGCAAGGAAGTCGAGCACAGCGGCCGCTCCATCGACGGGCTGCGTCTCGCCATGATCGGTGACCTGCGCCACGGGCGCACCGTGCACTCGCTCTCCAAGCTGCTCGCCTGCTTCCGCAACGTGAGTCTCACCTGCATCTCGCCCGGCGAACTCCGCATGCCGGGGGCGATCGTCGAGTTCCTGCGCAGCGCCGGCCACACCGTCACCGAAACCGACAATCTGGAGGAGGCGATCGGCCACGTCGACATCGCCTATGCCACGCGCATCCAGGAAGAACGCTTCAGCAGCCCGGAAGAGGCCAACCGCTACCGCGGGCGCTACCGCCTGAATCAGGCGATATACACGCGTTACTGCGAGCCGAATACGGTGATCATGCACCCCTTGCCACGTGACTCGCGCGCCGAAGCCAACGAACTCGACACCGATCTCAACGAAAACCCGAACCTCGCCATTTTCCGTCAGACCGACAACGGCGTGCTGGTGCGCATGGCGCTGTTCGCGCTGGTGCTGGACGTGGCGGAACAGGTGGCCGATCACGAGACGCGCGTCACCTGGTACACGGGCAAGCGTTTCAATGACTGAGCAAACCCCTGCTGCCGCCGAGAGCGTGGTGTTCGACCAGGAAGACGTCGAGATCCTTCACGAGGAAGTGCTCTTCAAGGGCTTCTGGACCCTGAAGCGGCTGACGCTCCGCCATCGCCGCTTCGCGGGCGGCTGGTCCGAGCCCATGACCCGCGAGGTGCATTGCCGCGGCGAGGCCGTGGGCGTGCTGCTCTACGATCCCGTGTTGGATGCCGTGGGCCTGGTCGAGCAGTTTCGTGTCGGTCCCTGGGCCAAGGGCGACAGCAGACCGTGGTTGCTCGAGCTCGTGGCCGGCTTGCGCGAGGAAGGCGAAGACCCGGAGGGCGTTGCCATTCGCGAGACGCGCGAGGAAGCCGGCTGCGAGGTGCAGCACCTGCGCCATATCGCGAGCTACTACTCCTCGCCCGGTGGCTGTGACGAGTACTTCCACCTGTACTGCGCGCGGGTGAGTCTGGCGGGCGTGTCTTTGCTGCACGGCGAAGAACACGAGCACGAGGACATCCGCTTGCACGTGATACCCGTTGCCGATTTGCCCGCACTGCTTGCCGCGGGACGTTGCAACAACGCGCACTCGCTGCTCGCGCTGCAGTGGTTCGAGGCACGCCGGGCGGAATTGCGCGCGCCATGAGTGAGGAGACCCGGCATGGAACGGGACGCAGGCTTTTCCGCTCCAGCCTGACCGTTGGCAGCATGACCATGATCTCGCGCGTGGCGGGTCTGGTTCGCGACATGGTGATCGCCGCGATGTTCGGCGCCACCGCCAACGCCGACGCTTTTTTCGTGGCTTTCCGTATTCCGCAATTCCTGCGCCGGCTCTTCGCCGAGGGTGCTTTTTCGCAGGCTTTCGTCCCCGTGTTGTCGGAATACCAGACCACGCGCAGCGTTGCCGAAGTGAAAGCACTGGTCGATGCCGTGTCCGGCGTGCTGGGTGCGGCGCTGCTCGCGGTGACGGCGCTCGCAGTGGTTGGCGCGCCGGTGGTGACGCTGATCTTCGCGCCGGGATTTCTCGAGATGCCCGCCAAGATGGCGCTCACCACCGAGATGATCCGCATCACCTTCCCGTACCTGTTTTTCATCTCGCTCACCGGTTTTGTGGGCGCGGTGCTGAACAGCTACTCCCGCTTCGCGGTGCCGGCCTTCACGCCGGTGTTTCTCAACCTCACGCTTATCGCGGGCGCCGTCTACGGCGTGCAGTATTTCGAGGAGCCCGCGCTTGCCCTCGCCTGGGCGGTGTTCGTGGCGGGACTGGTGCAGTTTTTCTTCCAGCTGCCTTTTGTCGCGCGCATCGGGATGCTGCCGCGGCCGCGTTTCCTGCCGGAGCACGACGGCGTGCGCCGCATCCTCGGGCTCATGATCCCCGCACTCTTCGGCGTCTCGGTGAGCCAGATCAACCTCATGTTGGACACCGTGCTGGCCTCGTTCCTGCCCACCGGCAGTGTGTCCTGGCTCTACTACGCCGAGCGGCTCTCGGAGCTGCCGCTCGG
>CAJADV010000056.1 GCA_903938575.1 uncultured Gammaproteobacteria bacterium | reverse complement strand
GGGTGTCTCTGTCATGGACTGGTTTCAGGTAGCGCCTGTGGCGCTGCGGCTTGCTCTCGTGGCGAGATAGTGTGCCGGTGGGCGCAGCTGCAGTTCCGCGCGCAGATCCTCGAGTGATTCCCCCAGACGTTGCTCCCAAGACACGGCGGGCAGCCAGGCGGCGGCTGCGGCGATCTCCCGGCCCTCACGCACCAGGCCATCGATATCGAACCCGGGCATCTCGCGACGATATTGCCGACGCGCCACGAAAACGATGAAGGAAATGCCCCGGTTGTAGGTCTGGGTGGTCATGAAGGAGAGCAGGCAGAGCTCGCCGAGCTCGTCGCGGCCGTAGCCGGTGAGCACGTGCTGCAAATCGTGGAAGTCGCGCAGGCGGTCGGCCAACCAGATTTCCTCGGGATCAAGGTATGACAGGGCCTTGTTGCGCGGTGCCTCTTCGCTGGCTTCCACCAGCCCGTCAGCGCTCAGGTTCTGGCTGGAGACAAAATCGAGATAGGCACGGCCAAGGCTCCCCTCGGGCAGTGCCGCAAGTGCAGCGCGATCCGAGAGGCAGGCGAGAACCGAGGGCTTGCGCTCCAGCATCTGTTGCCCGGCTGGCGTTGCGGCCATTCGCTCCACGGCCTTGCGCAGGCTCCCGCCCTTAAGGGCCTCGATGATCTTGAAGACCTCGCCCGTGGAGTCGGGGTTGCGGATGAGAGCCTGTACCGCGCGCAGCGCCGCGAGTGGACGCAAGCGGTTGGACGGGTGGAATGGTCCCCGCCAAGCGCGGCGCGCTGGAGTTTGTGTCTGCACGTCAGGTTTCCTCCGGCGTAACGCCACGACGATCGCGGAGCGTCGCCCATTGCGGTAGTGCGGCGATTCTCGGGCCATTGGCGCTCCGTGTCATCCCCGTAGCGCCGCGCGCCGGAGTCGGGAAGCGGAGTTGTATACTTCTGGACGTGCCGGGGGGCTGAGCGATCGCGCTGCCCGCGCGGCGATCTATACGCTCTTGTCGCTCCCGGAGGCAGCTCGTCCGTATGCGCGTGCTCTTCGTCCATCAGAATTTTCCGGGTCAGTTCAAGCACCTCGCGCCCTGGCTGCTCAAGCAAGGCCACGAGGTGGTTGGCATGGGAGACGCAGACAACCTCGGCGGCCGCGCCGCAGGCTTCGGCTTTCCGGTCGTAGCCTACAAGGGCCGCAGCGAAGCCAACGCGGCGACCCACCACTACCTGCGCTCATTCGAGGCTGCGGTGAGGCGCGGGCAGGATGCGGTGCGCGTTTTCATCGAACTGCGAAGCAAGGGCTTCGTGCCCGATCTGGTGATCGGGCATCCGGCCTGGGGCGAACTGCTGTTCGTGCGCGACATTTTCCCTGACACCAAGGTGGTGGCCTACTTCGAGTTTTTCTACCGTGCCCTCGGCGCCGATGTGGGTTTCGATCCGGAGTACCCGGCCACGCTCGACACCACGTTCAAACTACGCATCCGCAACAGCGCTCAGCTCCACGCCCTGAGCGAAGCCGATGCCGGCATCAGCCCTACCGCGTGGCAACGCTCCACCTATCCGGAGCGCGAGAAGGCGCGGATCCGTGTGATTCACGAGGGAATCGATCTGGAGACGGTGCGTCCGGATGCGAGCGCACGCTACCGGCTCCCCGACGGGCGCGAATTCGGGCGTGAAACCCAGGTGGTGAGTTTCGTCAGCCGTCAGCTCGAACCCTACCGTGGCTTCCATGCCTATATGCGTGCGCTGCCCGAATTGCAGCGGCGTTTGCCCAAGGCGCACTTCGTGATCGTCGGTTCCGATGGAGTGAGTTATGGCGCCGCAGCGCCGAAGCCGCACAGCTCTTACCGGGAGATGCTGCTCGCTGAGGTGGGCTCGAATCTCGACATGTCCCGCACCCATTTCGTGGGGCGAATTCCCTACGCAGACTATCTGAAGCTCCTGCAGGTCAGCCGCCTGCACATCTACCTCAGCTACCCGTTCGTGCTGTCGTGGTCGATGCTGGAGGCCATGGCCTGCGGCACGCCCGTGCTGGGCTCCGCGACGCCCCCCGTGCAGGAGATGATCCGCGACGGGGAGAACGGATTCCTGTTCGACTTTTTCGACCGCGATCAGCTTGTCGAGCGCGCTGTGCGGATTCTGGGGATGGACGCGGTACCCGTCGCGCGGGCGGCGCGGGAGTTTGTGGAAGGACGATTCTCGTTCAGTCAGCACAGCCTTCCGGCGTACCTTTCCCTGCTGCGTGAACTGCTTCCCGGTAAGTTGTAGTCCCTCGGTGGGGCGTCTCTTTATCCGCAAGTTATCCGCAAGTTATCCGCAAGCCTCCGCTACGCAGAGGTTCTGGACCTCGTTAAGAGGGAGCCTGGAGCTTCTCCAGGCCGATAGAGCCATCCCACTGCGCGGGTGGCGCCTCGCGCCTGAAGGTGTTGATGCGCTCGCCAAGCATCGCCGCCAAGCCGTCCGACGGTGCGATTTCATGGATCAGCGCGAGTTTTTCGCGTGCGCCGGACCAATCGCGTGATACGTAGCTCCGCCACGCAAGGTCCGTGAGCGCCACCAGATTCGTGTCCGCGCAGGGCGTGTAGATGTTTGCCGGCTGATCCTTGCCTTTCACTCTCACGCGGTCGACCTGTCGCATCGGGAATCTGTCGCGAGTCAGCAGCATGGTGGATTCGGCGGCAAGGATGGGCGTGCCATAGGCCTTGTTGGCGCCCTCCAGGCGTGATGCCAGGTTCACCGTGTCGCCGAGGGCCGTGTAGTCGAAGCGCAGGTCCGAGCCCATATTGCCCACGATCGCGGGCCCCGAGTTGAGCCCGATACGTAGCGCCAGACGGTCGGAGCCCAGCTCTGCGAAGCGTGGTTGCAACTGCTCCATGGCGTCCTGCATTTCCAGCGCTGCAGCTACAGCATGGGCTGGGTGGGATTCATCGTCGAGGGGCGCTCCCCAGAAGGCCATGACGGCATCGCCAATGAATTTATCCACCGTGCCACCGTTTTTCATGATCACGCGTGTCATGGCGTTCAGGTAGATGTTGACCACGTGGGCCACGGCATCGGGCTCCAGTTTTTCCGCCAGACGGGTGAATCCCGCCAGGTCTGCGAAGAGGACAGTGATATCGCGCCGTTCCCCGCCAAGGCGCAACTTTTCCGGGTGGGCGATCATTTGCTGGACCACGTCGCCCGAGACATACATGGCGAAGGCGCTACGGATGCGACCGGCCCGGCGTTGCTCGGTGAGAAACGACCCCGTGCCGGCCGTCACGAACGCCACCAGCATGCCCGCAACGGGGCCAGCACTGGCTAGCCACAGGTGACGCACCACGCCACCGGAAGCGGCGCAGTCGCTGCTGAACAAACCGCTCAGACTCCCGTTGTCGCAGGCGCCGAGCCCGAACAGGAGGAACGCCGCACCGACGGCGGCAGCGCTTCCCGTCAGCACCAGCACCCCGCTGCGCAGGGGATGCCACCAGATCAGCCATGGCAGGGCGAATGTCATCGCCGCGCCCAGCAGCAGAAGGTTCTGCAGTCGGCTGGCGGGCTCGACCATATTGGCAAGCAGCGCATTCTCCATCTGGGTGGCGTGGATCTCCACGCCTGATGAGAGCAGGCCTGTCGTAAGGGTAAACGGGGTAGGGAAGGTGTCGGCCTGAGCCGTGTTGATCTCGCTGCTGGGCCCGGCGCTGCGGCCGACGAGGACCATGGCCCCTTGCAGCAGATCCTGTACGTCCGCGTCCCCATTGATCACCTGGTAGTAAGAGACGAAGGGGAAAGTATGAGGTGGTCCCAGGTATCGGATCATCGCGCCTTCGGGTACCCCGGGCTCGGTGATGCCGGCATCGGGCATGACCTGCTCCAGTTTACGAAGCGCCACGCGCCAGAAGGCGTCCTCCGCCAGTGCCATGCGCCTTGGCACCGTGTCACCCGCAAGATCCATATCGGTCAGGCCCGCGCTTGCCCCGGCCTCGGTGAAGCGCAGGATCGGATCCATGCGCATGAACACCCGGGTCGACGCGGTTTCGTGGTACTCGTACTTCGAGGCGAGCACCACATTGCCTGCCGCGCTGATGGCCGCGGCGAGACGCGCGTCCTCTGCATCGGTGGCAGGCTCGGAGAACTGCACGTCGAAAGCGATCACCGCTGCGCCCGCGGCGTTCAGCTTCTCGATTAGCCTGGCATGCAGATCGCGCGGATAGGGCCAGCGTTGATTCAGTTCGGTGGTGGAGGCCTCGTCGACGCCCACGATGGTGATCGGCATCTCCGTCTTGAGCGGTGCCGAGTACACGCTGAACAGATCGAAGATCCTTAACTCAAGCAGTTGCCAGACGGGGAAGTAGAGCAGCCCGGCGCCGAGCGCCCAACCCAATACGGCGGAGCCGAGTCCGAGCCGAAGCGCATCGTGGCTGGGGCGGCTGATGTGGGGAAACGAGCGTGGCATCCCCGGGTTCTCACATGGATGGGCTCCGGCAGGAAGCCGATTGAATCATTATTGGTGATGCTGCGTGCAACGCAAGCCGCGCTCAGGGCGTGGTAGCCGGATTTCCCCCGTCGGCGGAGGCTGCTCAGCGCTGGAGCTGGCGTTCGCCGCTCCCGAGGCCCTTTCCGCTTCAGCCCTCGCGAAACGACCGTCGCAGGGAGTCCGAGATCGGACGCATGATGTACTGCAGCGCTGTGCGCGACTGTGTCTTGATGTAGATCTCCGCGGCCATGCCGGGGTCCAGCGAGCTGATCTTGGCGTCGAGAAGCGATTGGGGGTTGGGGAGGATATGCACCTGGAAAAACGGGCGCCCATCCTTGTCGGCGAGTACGTCGGGTGAAATGTAAGTGACCTGCCCTACGACCATGGGTGTGGTGCGGTAGGGCAGGGCCGAGAAGCGTATCTCGGCCATCTGACCGATGTGCAGTTGCTTGATCGAGTCGAGCGGCGCTTGCGCCTCGATCAACACCTCCTGATTTGTCGGCACGATGTCCAGCAGCGGCTCGCGCGCACCGATCGTTGCGCCTTCGGTGTGCACGCGCAAGCCGAGCACACGCCCCGCCACGGGTGCGGTGATCGACTGGCGACGCATGGCATCCTCGGTCGGTTGCAGCCGCTCACGCAGCTCCTGAAGCCGGGAGCTGTTGTCTTTCAATTCCTCCGCGGCCCGACTCGCGTACTCGTGGTCGAGCGCAGCGATGCGCAGCTCCAGCTCCTGCGCGCGTTGCCCCGCGCGCGCGGCCACGGCTGAGC
>CAJADV010000055.1 GCA_903938575.1 uncultured Gammaproteobacteria bacterium | reverse complement strand
CGGCGAACCCCGCCGCCATCAGCAACGCGCCGGCGATCATTACGCTGCGGATCCGGAAATGACGGAACGCCACACCTAAGGCCGGCCCGGCGATCCCCATTAACAACAGGACGATGGCTATGCCGAACGAGGCCATGCCGCGGCTGGCGCCGAATTCCTCCGCGACGGGCTTGATCAGCACGCCAAAGGTTCCGAAACTGAGACCGATCGCAAGGTTTGCAGCAAGAAAACCGAGAGCCACCATGCGCCACCCGAGAAAACCCCGGGGGTTGGCCTTGGGTTCCTGAGCGCGCGCGCCTGAGATGTCCATCGGATGGTGTTCTCTTTATGGTTGTCTGTCGCCGGGCGCAAGAGTACACGGCTATTGATCGAAGTGCGCAGCGCCTCGATCATGGGCGGCGATCAGCCCACGCAGGCTCCGCCTGGCAGGCTGGTTCCGCGGTGCAGGCCAACACAACGACTCGCAGGAGATGATCCACATGGCAGACGCGGCTCAGCTTTCCGATATTCACGAGATCCAGCAGGTATTGCTGCTGTACCCGGTGGCGTTGGATTCACGCGCGCTTGAACTCCTCGAGCAGGTTTTCGTGCCCGATGCGCGCATCGACATCCCCGGGGTCGGGGTGGTTGATCTCGCGGGCTATCAGGCCGCGTGCCGCGCGGGGCTGGGCTCGCTTGATGCAACCCATCATGTGGTGAACGCGCCGCTGCTGCGGTTGGATGGCGACGTGGCCCATGCGCGGAGCTATCTGGTGGCGCAGCACGTGTGCAATGCGGCGGCACCGGAGGCCTCACTGTTGATAGGCGCCTGGTACAACGATGAACTGCGTCGCACGCCCGCGGGTTGGCGCATCACCGCGCGCAGCGGCAATGCCGTCTGGTGGTCGGGTAACCCCGCCATTCTCGGCATGACCGGTCTGCCGCAGGCGTTTCCCCGGCACGTGGGTCATGGAGCCCCCGCGTGGGCATTGCCCCACTGATTCACAGCGCCAGCGCGTCGAGACGGCCGTTGCTGTGATTCCTGCCGGACACGCGGGCGACTCCGGTGACCGGGCACTCGCTGTCATGCCGGCAACGCTCTGCTCTCCGTCGAACTCATCCGATGGAATGAACGCGAGCAGAAGTCGCAATGGCTACTCTGTCCGGGTGGCATAAGGTGGACTCGCTGATGGTCTCGGAGTCGGTTTGCGGCGCAGTGGATTTCTGTTTTGCTGGCCTGCGCGTAGTGGTGACGGGCGGTACGCGCGGGATCGGTCTCGCCATCGCATCTGGCTTTGCCGCGGCAGGCGCTGAGGTTCTTGTCACGGGCACTCGTCCGGCGGCTGCTGATTACGCCGTGTTCCCCGCAGGCTGTGGCTACCAGCAACTGCGTCTCGGGGAGCGCGCCGATATCACTACGCTTGCGGTAGCGGCCGGGCGGCTTGATGTGCTGGTCAACAATGCAGGTGGCACGGGTGGAGCGCGGACGCCGCATGATTTTGACACGGCGGTGAACATCAACTTGAATTCCGTGTTCCACCTCACCGACGCGCTGTCGGACTCGCTCGCAGGGAGCCGGTTGAGGGGCGGCGCTTCAGTCATCAACGTAGCCTCGGAGATGGCACTTTTCGGCAGCCCGCACTTTTACGGCTACGGCGCCGCCAAAGCGGCCATCGTGCAGTTGACGCGCAGTTTCTGTGTCGCGTTGGCGCCTCGTGGCATCCGGGTTAACGCCGTGTTGCCAGGCTCAGTGCCCACGCCCATGACAAACGCCTACGCAGAGGATCCTGCGGTTCACAAAATGGTGTGCGATGCCACTCCGCTCGGACGCTGGGGTGAGCCTGAGGAGATTGCCGATGCCGTGTTGTTTCTCGCAAGCCCGGCGGCGCGTTTCATTTCCGGCCATACGCTGGTCGTGGACGGCGGTTATTCAATAACGAAATGAGTGTGCCCTCGGCACGACAGGAGCAGAGATGATGCGTTTCACGGATAAGGCCTGCCTCGTCACGGGTGCCGCGGCGGGGATCGGTCGCGCCAGCGCGATGCGCCTGGCGCAAGAGGGTGCTGCCGTCATCGCGGCGGATATCAACGAGGCCGGTGCGCAGGAAACTGCCGCGGCGATACGCGCCCTGGGTGGTCACTGCGAGGCATTGCGTTTCGATGCAATGGACGAAGAGTCTTGTCGCGCACTGGTTGTGGAGGCGGTCTCTCGCCTCGGCAAGCTCGACGTGCTGTGCAATGTTGCGGGCGCGTGTCGTGCCGATCATTTCCTGGAGCTGCGACTGGCTGACTGGGACCGCATGTTCCGCATCAACGTCGGCAGCGTGATGGTTCTCTGCCAGGCGGCCATTCCGCACTTGAAGGCTACCCGCGGCAATATCGTCACCATTTCCTCGGCCTCGGCGATCGCGGGGGCGGCTTACTGGAGCGCCTATGGCGCTTCCAAGGCGGCCGTCGCGAGCCTGATGCGGGCGCTGGCCGTGGAGTTCTCGAGTGACGGTGTGCGCGCCAACGCCATCTGCCCGGGCGGCGTAAACACCGGGCTGGCAACAACCTATGCGATACCGGCGGGCATAGACCCCGCGTTGGTGCAGCGACTCTATCCGCTGTCCGACGCGGCCGAGCCCGAGGAGATCGCCGCCGCTGTGGCCTACATCGCCTCGCCGGAGGCTCGCTATGTAACCGGCGTCAGCTTCGGGATCGACGGCGGCCAGTTGCTCTGATTCCTCCCTCCCCGATTCCGGACAACGCGCCCATGGGAAGCTTTGCTCATCTCTTGAGTCCAGGTCGTATCGGCACCATGGAGCTGCGCAACCGCATCTTCATGAGCCCCATGGGCTCCAACACCGCCGATCCAGAGGGCTATTGCGGCGAACGCTTGCGCAAGTACTACGCAGCCCGCGCAGAGGGCGGTGCGGCGCTTCTGATCATGGGGTCGGTGGCCATCAGTTGGCCCGTCGGCTCGGCGAATTACCGTCAGGTCGCGATCAGCGATGATCGTTTCATCCCTGGCCTGCGTGCCGTTGCCGAGGACGTTCATCGGCACGGTGCGAAGCTCGCGGTGCAGTTGCAGCATGCAGGCCTTACCGCGATGAACGACATCCGCGACGGACGCCCCTTGCTCACACCCTCGATCCCGGTGGCAAAAGACGGCGATATGGGGCCTCATTTATTCCCCGACGAAGCCGCACGTATGTCGACCCCCTATGCCTCGCCGAACGCGAGGCTGGGCTATCAGGTTGCCACCGAGGAGGATCTCGCCTGGGTGATTGAGCAGTTCGCCGCAGCCGCTGAGCGCGCCATGCGCGCTGGAATCGACGCGGTTGAGATCCACGCCGGGCACGGTTATCTGATTCACAGCTTCCTCAATCCTTCGGTGAACGCCCGCGCTGACCGCTGGGGCGGCTGTCTGGAGAATCGTGCGCGATTGCTGTTGGAGTGCATTCGCGCGATCAAGCTCCGCTGCGGCAAGGACTATCCCGTCTGGTGCCGACTCGACGGAATGGAATTCCTTACCGAGGGAGGCATCACGCATGAGGACGCCTGCCAGACGGCGCGTCTTGCCGAGGCCGCGGGCGCTGATGCCATTCACGTGAGCGCCTATGCCGACGCTTCCAGAGGCGAAGGCTTCACAGTGGCGCATACCGTGCACAAGGCGCAGGGTTTCCTGCCTTACGCCACCGGCATTCGCCAGTCGGTCGGCATCCCCGTGATCACCGCCGGGCGCCTCGAGCCAGAGGTGGCGGATGAGCGAATCCGGCGTGGCGAGATCGATTTCGT
>CAJADV010000054.1 GCA_903938575.1 uncultured Gammaproteobacteria bacterium | reverse complement strand
GCGGGGGCGGGCAAGCGGCCTGAAGGCGTGAATTCTTGGCCGGCTCGCGTTGACAGCCCCGGCGGTGGTTCCTAGCATGCCCTCGCCTTCGCTGACTGGCCACTACCAGACCATGAATTACGCCTGCGCGGCCATCCGTCCGGATTTCGAGGCGCTCAATCGCCTCGTCATCGCACAACTGCACTCCGACGTCGGGCTGGTCGAGAACATCGGCCAGTACATCGTCGAGGGCGGAGGCAAGCGCCTGCGCCCCCTGCTTTGCCTGCTCTGCGCGCGGGCACTGGGGTACGCGGGCGAGCGACATATCGAGCTCGCCACGGTGATCGAGTTTCTCCACACGGCCACCCTGCTGCACGATGATGTGGTCGATGTCTCCGCGCTGCGTCGGGGCAGGCCCACCGCCAACGCCCACTTCGGCAATGCATCCACGGTCCTGGTAGGTGACTTCATCTATTCCCGGGCCTTCCAACTGCTGGTGGGGCTGGGCGACATCGAACTCCTGCGCCTGATCGCCGACACCACCAACCAGATCGCCGAGGGCGAGGTGGAACAGCTGTCGCGGGCAGGAGACCCCGCAACCACCGAGGAGCAGTACATCGAGGTCATCCGCAAGAAGACCGCGGTGCTCTTTGCGGCGGCCTGCAAGGGTGCCGCCCTGCTGGCCGGCGCGGATGCGCAGCGTTGCGAGGCGATGGGACGCTTCGGGCTCAACCTCGGACTCGCTTTCCAGATCATCGACGACGTGCTCGACTACGAGGGCGACCCCGAGCTCATGGGCAAGAACCTCGGTGATGACCTTGCCGAGGGTAAATCCACCCTGCCGCTCATCCGCGTGCTGGCGACCGGGTCGGCAGAGCAAGCCGCCGCCGTGCGCGCCGCCATCCTGCAGAAGGATGTATCCGCGCTGCCCGAGGTGGTCAGGATCGTGCGCGAGACCGGCGCTCTAGACTATGCGCGAGCCCGCGCCGAGCAGTTCCGTGATCTGGCGCTCGAGTCCCTGGCAGGGCTGGACGGCGGTGTGTTTGGTGCCAATCTGCGGGAGATAGTGGGCCGCTCCGCGAAGCGGAGCGCATGAACCGGGCGCAATCAATGTGGCTTTCTCCCTCGCTCCTTCAACCGCAGTTTGATTGCGCGCAATCGGGGACTAGACTGAAGCGTCGGTAAATTCACGTACCGGAGCGCCAGCTCGGCTCATGCAACGCAAGGCATTGGTATCTGCGTCCCTCGCGAGCGGCCTTGCTCTGGGCCTGATGGCTGCCGGCGCCAGCGCAGCCGCCCCTGTAGCAAATCCCGATGCCGTCACCACGTTGACAGGCAAGAGCGTGGATATCCTCGTACTTGCCAACGACTCCGACCCGGATGGCGACGTCCTCACGCTGGCCGGATTTCCAACCCGCCCCGCTAACGGGACCCTGAGTCGCAGCGGCAACATTGCACGCTATCAGCCCAACGCAGGTTTTTCCGGGACCGATCAATTCAACTACCGTGTCACGGACGCGACCGGCATTGGGCGCAATGCCACAGTGACCGTGACCGTAAAGGCAGCTTCAAACAAGCCCCCTCTCGCATCACCCGACCGCAGCACGACGGCTGCGAACACGAGCGTAGCCATCCCGGTGCTCGCCAACGACCGCGATCCTGATGGAGACACCCTGAGGATCGTGGGTATGTCTGTCCCGGGACATGGATCGCTGGCCCGCGCAGCCGGCGTCATTACCTACACTCCCGCCCCGGGCTTCGCGGGAGATGACGCTTTCACCTATAAAGTGGGCGATGGCAAGGGCGGCAGGGATCGGGCTCGGGTGTCGGTCACTGTTGCAGCCGCCTCGGCCGTGCAGAGCGACTCGGCCAGCCTGTCGTGGGACATACCCACCACGCGAGCCGACGGCAGTCCGATTCCCATCAGCGAGATCACGGGCTACGAGATCTACGTGATCGCCGAAAGTACCGGCAAGACCGCTGTCATCCCGGTATCCGGTGGCATGACATCGTCTTATACCCTGACGGGGCTGCCGCCCGACACGTACCATTTCTCGATGGCGGCGCTGGATGCACAAGGCAATCTGAGCGAGCTTTCACCCATCGTCAGCAAGACCATCCCGCGCTAGCACGGAGCTTCCTGAACCTGCCCAAGCTGCCACGGCATGCAGTTGCACCGAGGCGCAGTGCCGGCGGCAGCGCAGGTTTTTCAAATCCGTGACGCACGTCAAGCTTCCGCAAAGCACGCCCCTCCATTGGACTTTCGTGCTATTGCCCGCGATTAGGGGGCGAGTAGACTCCTGAAGTCAGGTATGCAGCCGATAATGTGCTGTGATCTCGGGGTTTGACAGAGAAAGGGGGATGGCTTCATGCGCGCTTGGACGAAGGGATTGGTCTCATGTGCGACTCTTGGATTGCTTTTAGGCAGTGCCTTGGTAAATGCCGCCGCACCCATCGCCAACCCTGACTCCGTCACCACGCCAGCCGGCGTGGCAGTGACCATTCCCGTCCTGGCAAACGACAGTGACCCGGACGGCAATACCTTTTCAATCAGTGCCTTCCCCGCGAGGCCCGTCAACGGCTCCGTAACGCGATCTACCACGGCAGTCAGGTACACACCCAAAGCCGGCTTCTCAGGTGTCGATACCTTCGTCTACCGGATCAAGGACAGTACGAATCGGACGGCGGATGCCCGAGTCACGGTCACTGTGACGGCGCCGGTCAATACAGCCCCCGTCGCCGGTGCCGACAGTGCGAGTACTGTCTCGCCGAACCCCGTCACCATCAACCTGCTCGCCAATGACACTGATGCCAATGGCGATACCCTGAGCGTCACCGCCAATACCGCACCGGCCAACGGCACCGTGACCCGCACCGGCGGTTCTGCGACCTACACCCCGGCGGCAGGCTTTTCGGGCACCAACTCCTTCACCTACACCCTGAGCGATGGCAAAGGTGGCACCGCCACCGGCACCGCAACCGTCTCGGTGGCACCGCCCCCGAACGTCGCCCCCGT
>CAJADV010000053.1 GCA_903938575.1 uncultured Gammaproteobacteria bacterium | reverse complement strand
TCAGGGCAAGGTCGCCAGGGACATATGGGAACGCAATGAATCGAAGTCCCTGCCGCGTGCGTTGTGGATACGAGCGAAAGCGCTCCTGACGATCATGCACGCGACCCGGACACTGGAGGATCTGCGTATCCGCGGTGAGCCGCCGAACATTCGGCTACATAAGTTGACCGGCGATCGACACGGTTACTGGAGCGTCACCATCAGGCTGCCGTGGTGCATCACTTTCAAGTTCAGCAAAGGCGAATTCTCTGAAGTAATGATCGAGAACTACCACTGAGGCCAACGATGATACGTAATCCCGCCCCTCTGCATCCCGGCAAAGTTCTTGCCGAAGTCTATATGGCGGAAATGGGATTGAACCAATCCGCACTGGCTGCTCGCTGTGGCTGCGCGGCAAGGAAGATCAATGAGATCGTCAACGGCAAACGCGGTATCTCGCCTGACTTTGCGCTGGTACTGGAAAGCGTGCTGGGAACCAGCGCCGAGATGTGGGTGAGGATGCAAGCCGACCACGATCTGTGGGCGGCGCGTACCAAGGCAGCCTGAATCACTGCAATCAGCACGCTTCGCGCCGCTGCAGCGGAATTGGCGGAGTTCCAGGCGAACAGGTCGTTGACGACCGAGACGGCACTGGATGTCGCGCTGGAGCGGGACCGAAATCTATCGAGCTCGAGGTGGCCGTTCCTGCTGGCGGACGACGGCTGCGGCAAACACGTAAACCATGAGAAGAAAGTTCTGCATTTCATCGTCGACCGGACGACTGATGGAGTCGCCTCATTTTCGGAACAGTCCGGCGCTTTGGCTGAAGGAGATGCGATTTCGTTAAAGCTATCGAAATTCACATCAAAACACGGACCTGGATACCGCGGCCATCAAGTCAAGGCAACCAGCGAACAGCCAACAGAAGAAGTCAAAAAAACATTCTGCGCCGAGGTACGCGTATCCAACGGCATGGGATTCACACATAACGACATATTCATTGCCCCCCCGCTCGTAGCCAGGCACAAGATCGAAGATGACACAATAGTCTCCCGCACAGCTCTTTGGAGTTTTAACAAGAAAAAGAATCGCTGGGGATGGAAAGCCATCTCCGTTGTGAATGATTGAAAAAACAATAATTGTTGGCTGGTCGCCAGCCAGTCTCTAGCGGAGTAATTCAGCTCGAAAGAGGCACATCACCGATCGACTTTGCTCGATATTGTTATCAATGTCTGTATGGCATCGCCGTATTCAATCTTTTCGCCATAGACCATTCTCCGTTGGAAATCCGCATAGGTACGCGCGTATACGGGATCACTCGCCAAGGCATCGATAGCCTTCAGCGTCTCGCCCATCGGGTCGTCCCGATAAGGTGAGAATTGTTGGCCGTAGGCATCTACATCTGTCTTTATGATCGCCGGAATCAGTGGAGCGACTTCGTCCAGCTCGTAATGGGACTTGATGACGTGCAAGTCGTAGATATGGCGTGCCAGCGTAGTGTCTCGCTGATCGTCGGGCTGATCTTTCTCGGTGGCAATGCGCCGGGTCAGTGCGACGAACTTTTCGGCGGCCGTTTCCAGGATCGAGACGCAAGCAATTCGCGCGACTTCTGGTGGTTGCTGAAAAGCTTCGGCATGAAAGGACCGGACGGACAATTCAACGGAAGGTTTCCGCAGCGGCCAGACCGCCGTTTCGATCTGGATCGCCGGACGCAAGATACCCTGCCCTTCGGTCACTGCCGCATAGGGCAATCGATAGATCGTGTATCGGCTTTCGTTTCGCGAATGCCGATGCTCTGGATCTTCCGGGTTGAACTGGAAGCCAGCGGCCAGCAAGGCTTCTGTGATGGCGTGGCGAAGTTGGCGCAGGTCCGCTCGCTTGGGTGGCTCTGGAGACACGATTTTCAGGTCAATGTCTTCGGACATGCGATGGATCAGGCGGTAAGCGCGGCCCAAGGCCGTGCCACCGCCAAACACCAGCCGCAGCGGGCCTGTATCGAGCACAGCAATGGCGGCAAGCGCCTTCGCAACCTGGATGTCCTTTTCCACCAGCGCAGGGCTTGGCAGGCCGAAGTGGGCCTGCACATCGAGCAGGTCTTGCAGGGTAGGGTTAACGCTCAAGGACGAGTTCCGTGTTGCCGTCGCCCAGGCGGCGAGAGAACCGGCCCCTGACCCTTACTACGGCGTTGGCGGGTATCTGCGTCGATCGGCCTTCGTTGTAGGCCTGCTCGGCTTCCGTAGGCTCCCAGGCCACCCCCAGCTTGGTCAGGGCCTCACGGGCCGCGCCGGCAAAGCCGTTGGGGTTGAGGAGCACAGGCTTGCCGGACAGGCGAGACGTGAAGGCCCGCCCATAGACGCCATAGCCCAGCCGTACCAACTGACCATCCCGCACCATGGTGCGCAGGGCGCGAAGCACCTGATCTTCGCCGCCGAGGTCGGCAAATTCGCGGGGCAGGAACACGTTGTCTTTCTTGCGGGCGATCCTTGTTTCGATCCGCTCCGCCAAAGTCTTCTTGGTCATGGGGGCACCCCCTACAAAAACCCGACATTTATGGTAAGCAAAAACCCGACATCTAACAAGCTATAACTGTTGCTATGACTGGCGTTCGCAGATATCTATAGGCCATCAAATGTCGGGTTTATGCACATAACATAGACCTACGAGGCCAATACGCTGACCCCGAAGCCGGCCCGGGCAACACCCTCGCAGGCCCTGGTTGGGCCTCGGAGAGGAGCCCCTCCCCAAGGCCACACACCCGACGGGCGTCACTCAACCAGCCGAATCTGGATGCGCACCGGGTATTCGGAACGCCCCGTCTTCAGAAAGGCATCACCACGCCCCTGCGACGCCAACAGCATGCCCATACCAAACTTGCGGCCCTCCGACGCAATAACGTTGAGGATGCGGGTGCTCTTGTTTGGATAACCTTGACCACCGGCAATGACCTTAGCCTCATCGATCACGACGAAAATGCGGTACATGTCGGCATCACAGCCAAACTTGACCGGCAAACTGCCCATGGCGCGCAGGCGACGAAAAACCAAGCGCAGCACCGTATCAACGACGATGACTTGAATGGACTCCGGCAGGTGCTCAAGGTTCAAGCGCCAGTTACCGCCCAGGATCTCCGAAACCGAAAGATTGCGAGGGCAATGGAACAGGGAATGACCAAAGATCGCACCCAGGACTGCTGCGCACCCGTTGATGGAGTCGCGCCGCCCTTTCATGTCCGGATCCGATGACCACGAAGCCAGCACCATCTGGACGTGGGCAAAAGTAGGCGGCGGCAAATTCCATGTACGCGGATCGCGATCCTCAATGCCAACCATCACGTAGGCCGTGCGCATCGCCTCAGCCAACAGGTGAGCCTGATTCTGGCTGAGCGACGGAGCAGCGCGACGCAGCATGGCCACGATTTCCGCGCGGTGATCACTCAATCCATGCGTCTGGGGGTTCAACCCCTCAATCGACAGCGGATTGATCCCGACAGAACTCCCGAATCCACTGGACATCATGACGTGGTTGACGTGCGATACCTCGACATCACCATGAAAGTCGAAAATCAGCACGGGAATGCCATGCCGAATGACTTCGGAAGCAACCCGTTTGAGCAACTCCGTCTTGCCCGAACCTGACGCACCGAACACCGCGATGAACCGATTCATTTCTTCACCCGGGTACCAGTTCACCGGCTTCCCGTTCGCAACGTCATCGCCCAACTCGACTACCAGCGGCATAAATTTCCCCGGCCTTGCGGAAGTACGCCGGCATACCGGGAACAACGCCATAAGTGCCGCCCAGAAGTGTCTGGTATTCCTTCTTGGTTAGCATGCCCCGACTGGGCAACTCTGGAGTGGTATTCATCGCGATCACCTCCGATCAAAACGCTGATTTAATTCGGCACCCGTCATCGGTGAGACGCGTTGCCACAGGACGCCAAGCTGAAACGTCTCAGCACGCTCGCTACCGACACGCATCAACAAGTCCTTCCGAACGCCAAACTCGATCGCCTTGCGCAGGCGTTCGACGGACGCACTGTCTCGAAAGGACACTCGACCAAGACTGCCAACGATCTTGTCTGGAAGGCGTGTACGCACCGCGTCCCGACGGTGGGCTGCGCTTCACGCGGGTGAAGGCCCCGGAGCGGGAAGAGCTCGAGCACTTGGTGCAGCAGATCGCCGCGCGGTTGGGTCGGGCGCTGGAGCGCATGGGACTGTTGCAGCGCGATGCGGAGAGTGCGTGGCTGGACCTGCCGCCCGGGGAGGACACGGATGCGATGCGGCAACTCATCGGCAGCTCGGTGACCTACCGCATCGCGGTGGGGCCGCAGGCCGGGCGCAAGGCGCTGGTGCTGCGCACGATCAGGCCGCTCGCAGGTGAGGAGCCGCGCAACGAGCGGGTGGCAAAGGCGAACGGGTTCTCCTTGCACGCCGGCGTGAGCTGTGAGGCGCGCCAGCGCGAGGTGCGCGAGCGGCTGTGCCGGTACGACGTACAGGGATGTACGAGTGTCGCGGGAGGCAGGATGCCGGGAGCGACCATAGCCCGCCCCACGGTGGCCGAGAAACGGCTCACGGTGAATGCGCAGGGGAAGGTGGTGTATCTGCTGAAGACGCCGTACCGGGATGGAACCACGCATGTCGTCTTACTCCGGGCATCCTGCCCTCCGCCCCTTCGGGGTCAGCCTTCGGCTGCTCAAAATCGCTCCCGGCGATTTTGTCGAGCTGCTCGACTTCATTGCAAGATTGGCGGCGTTGGTGCCGCGCCCGAGGGTGAACCTCACGCGATACCACGGTGTACTCGCACCGAACCACCGCTGGCGTGCGGCGGTGACGCCGGCCGGAAGGGGCAGGGGGAAGAGTGTGGCTGCTCAGCCCGAGAAGTCCGCGATCGAGCGGCATGTGGCGATGAGCTGGGCACAGCGGCTGAAGCGGGTCTTTGGCATCGACGTGGAGAGCTGCGTGCGCTGCGGTTCTGCGGTCAGGGTGATCGCCAGCATCGAGGAGCCGGTGCTGATCGAACGGATCCTGGAGCATGCGCGAGGGAAAGGAGGAAACAGCGAGGCATCGCTCGGCCCACCATCGACAGGGCCGCCGGTGAGTGCGTGAGTGGCGCGGGGGAAGGCGGGCGAATCGGGAGCAGGGAGGCTGCGATCAGGGATCGGCAGGGAGCCGTGTTGCGCGCAGCTGAGATGCG
>CAJADV010000052.1 GCA_903938575.1 uncultured Gammaproteobacteria bacterium | reverse complement strand
TGTCCGTGGTCAATTTGGCACCGAGCCTGCCGCCAACCGCAGCTTTCTCGATGAGACGGTCCGTCTCGCCGGCGAGTCCGTGGCCCCCGACATGCCTGACCTTGCCGATTCGCTGCGTGCCCTGCGTGCTGCGGCGCAAGCCATCGGCCAGGAGGGCTGAGGGCCGTGCGCCGACTTTTCCTGCTACTCCTGTGTGCGCTGCTCGCGGCGGGCTCACTCGCGTGGCTGCTGCGCACCGATCCGGGCTATGTGCTGCTGCAATACGGCCACACCCGGCTGGAGACCACGGTCTGGTTTGCACTGGCCGCGCTCCTCGTGCTGGTGCTCATCCTCCAGCTGGCCGTGCGCTGCCTGGGCCTTGTCAGCAGGCTTCTGGCAAGGCTCTTGGGTCCTCGATCTGCGCCTGCTGTGACGGGCAGGCGGGATCGCACGGCGCAGGGCATGCGCGCCTTTTTCGAAGGTGACTGGGAGCGTGGCGGGCGGCTGCTCGCCCGGGGCGCCGATAGCTCTGCCTACCCGTTAGCGAATTATCTGCTGGCAGCCCGCGCTGCGGTGTCGCGCGGCGATGCCGAATTGGCCGAGGGCTTCCTGACGCTTGCCGCCGCGCTTCCCGATGCCACCGAATCCGTGCGCCTGGAGCGCGCGCGCAACCAGGCGCGGCTGGGCAATCATGCGGGCGTGGTGGCTGCCCTCGCCGTGGGTGCTGAGTCGCCGGCGGCGCTTGAGCTGCTGTTGCCTGCGCTCGCGCAGACGGGCGATTGGGCGCGATTGGCTGCGCTGCTGCCCGATGCCCGTCGCGCCGGTACCATGCCCGAGGCGACTCTTGATGAACTCGAGGAGCGTGCCTTCGCGGCCCTGATTGGCCGCGTGGGTGCCGATGCGCAGGCATTACGCCGTGCCTGGGAGTCTCTGCCCGCACGACTGCGTAAACGCCCCGCGCTGGTCGCGCGCTATGCCCGCGCGCTGGCAGCACACGCCGGCGCCGAGGCGATGGAATTGCTCGAGTCGGCGCTTGCGCGGGAGTGGTCGGCGTCACTCGTGCAGGTGCTGGGCATGATTCCCGCCCCGGACCCCGACAAGGCCTTTGCCCGTGCCGAAAAACTGCTCTCGCGCCATCCCGATGATGCCGTGGCGCTGCTCGCGCTCGGACGGCGCGCGATGGCCGCCCGGCTCTGGGGCAAGGCCAGGGATTATCTGGAGGCAAGTCTAGCGCGCGCCGAACGCGCCGAAACCTGCGAGTTGCTGGCCCAGGTATATGTGCACAGCGGAGATGCGGAGCGGGCGAGGAAATACCGGGAGCGTGCTGCCGCGCTGTGATGCCCGGCGGGGTTTCTCAGAGCCCCAGCGACTGCCACATGGCGTCTACCCGTGACTTCACCTCGGCATCCATGCGGATCGGTACGCCCCAGTCGCGGGACGTCTCGCCGGGCAGCTTGTTGGTGGCATCCATGCCGATCTTGCCGCCCAGCCCCGAGACGGGCGAGGCGAAATCCAGATAGTCGATGGGTGTGTTCTCGAGCACCACCGTGTCGCGGGCGGGATCCATCCGTGTGGTCATGGCCCAGATCACGTCTTTCCAGTCGCGCGCGTTGATGTCGTCGTCGGTGACGATCAGGAACTTGGTGTACATGAACTGCCGCAGGAAGGACCATGCACCCATCATCACGCGCTTGGCGTGTCCCGGGTATTGCTTCTTCATGGTGATCACTGCGAGCCGGTAGGAGCAGCCCTCGGGTGGCAAGTAGAAATCGACGATCTCCGGGAACTGCCGCTGCAGCAGTGGCACGAAGACCTCGTTCAGCGCAGCACCAAGCACCGCCGGTTCGTCGGGCGGACGTCCGGTGTAGGTGCTGTGATAGATCGGGTCATCGCGAAAACACATCCGCTCCACGGTGAACACCGGGAAGCGCTCGACCTCGTTGTAGTAGCCGGTGTGATCGCCGAATGGCCCTTCGTCTGCCATGTCTCCCGGGTGGATGTACCCCTCGAGGATGATTTCCGCCGACGCCGGCACCTGCAGCCTGCCGACGGAGGACTCCACCAGCAGGGTGCGGCTTCCGCGCAGAAGCCCCGCGAAGCCGTATTCAGAAAGCGTGTCTGGCACCGGTGTGACGGCGCCCAGCGTGGTGGCGGGATCTGCCCCGAGGGCCACCGCGACCGGGAAGGGCTTGCCGGGATGCGCCTGCTGCCACTCGCGGAAATCCAGCGCGCCGCCGCGGTGCGCAAGCCAGCGCATGATCAGGCGGTTTTTCCCGATCACCTGCATGCGGTAGATCCCGAGATTCTGCCGTTCCTTGTGCGGGCCGCGCGTGATTACCAGAGGCCAGGTGATCAGCGGGCCGGCGTCGCCCGGCCAGCAGGTCTGCACCGGCAGCATGCCGAGGTCGACGTCGTCTTTCTCGAGGATGTTCTGCTGGCACTCGCCGCGCTTCACCACCTTGGGCGCCATGGTCAGCACCTGGCGGAAGATCGGGAGTTTGTCCCAGGCATCACGCATGCCTTTGGGCGGGTCGGGCTGGCGCAGGAACGCGAGCAGTTCGCCCACCTCGCGCAGTTCCGCGGTGGAGGAGCGGCCCATGCCGAGCGCCACGCGCTTTTCGGTACCGAAGAGATTGGCCAGCAAAGGCACTTTCGAGCCGCGCGGGTTGGTGAACAGCAGGGCCGGGCCGCCCGCGCGGAGCGTCCGGTCGCAAATTTCAGTGACTTCAAAGCGCGGATCAACCGCCGCCGCGACGCGCTTTAGTTCGCCGGCGCCTTCCAGGGCGCGGATGAACTCGCGCAGATCGCGGTACTGCACGGGGCGTCGGGCCTCACTTGCGCTTCATGGAGGCGAAGAATTCGTCGTTGGTCTTCGTGTCTTTCAACTTGTCGACCAGGAACTCGGTGGCATCGATGTCTTCCATCGAGTGCAGGAGTTTGCGCAGGATCCACATCCGGTTCAGTTCGTCGTCGCTGGTGAGCAGTTCCTCGCGGCGCGTACCCGAGCGGCGGATATTGATGGCGGGGAACACACGCTTCTCGGCGATGCGCCGGTCGAGGTGGAGCTCCATGTTGCCGGTGCCCTTGAACTCCTCGTAGATCACCTCGTCCATCTTGGATCCGGTATCGATCAGAGCGGTGGCGATGATCGTGAGGCTGCCGCCTTCCTCGATGTTGCGCGCCGTGCCGAAGAAGCGTTTCGGGCGCTCCAGCGCGTGGGCGTCGACGCCACCCGTGAGCACTTTGCCCGAGGAGGGCACGAGGGTGTTGAAGGCGCGCGCCAGACGCGTGATGGAGTCGAGCAATATCACGACATCCTTGCGGTGCTCGACCAGGCGCTTGGCCTTCTCGATCACCATCTCGGCGACCTGCACGTGACGCGCGGGCGGCTCGTCGAAGGTGCTGGCGACCACCTCGGCGCGCACCGAGCGCTTCATGTCGGTGACTTCCTCGGGCCGCTCGTCGATCAGCAGGACGATCAGGTGGCACTCGGGGTTGTTGCGCACGATCGACTGCGCGATGTTCTGCAGGATCAGCGTCTTGCCGGCCTTGGGCGGCGAGACGATCAGGCCTCGCTGGCCTTTGCCGATGGGCGCTACCAGATCCATGATCCGGCTCGAGAGGTCATGGCTGCTGCCATCGCCACGCTCGAGCTTCAGGCGCTCCTGGGGGAACAGCGGCGTGAGGTTCTCGAAAAGTGCTTTCTGTCGGGTGGTATCCGGGCCCGACAGGTTGATATCGCTCACCTTGAGCAGCGCGAAATAGCGTTCGCCGTCCTTGGGCGGGCGTATCGTCCCGGAGATGGTGTCTCCGGTGCGCAGGTTGAAGCGGCGGATCTGGCTGGGCGAGACGTAGATGTCGTCGGGGCCGGCGAGGTAGCTGCTGTCAGCCGAGCGCAGGAAGCCGAAGCCGTCGGACAGGATCTCCAGCACACCGTCGCCCGAGATGTTCTCCCCGCCTTTGGCGTGGCGCTTCAGCAGCGCGAAGATGATGTCCTGCTTGCGTGAGCGCGCCACGTTCTCGATACCCATGGCCTCGGCCATTTCGACGAGCTCGTTGATCGGCTTTTCCTTAAGCTCGGTCAGGTTCATGGTGACGGGCGTGTTGTCGGTCGTTGTGGTCATGATTGTGATGGTGCTGATGGTTGATGTGATTGATGCGGACGGAGGTGACGGGGGCTGGACCGTGAAAGACCGTGGGGTCGCTGCGAAGCGGGTTAGCAGAATCTCGTCGGAGCGGGTTTAGTGCCAGAAGGCGAGGCCCGTGAAACGGAGGAGAGCTGCTGTTGGATCGAGATCGGAAAGAAGATCGCAAACGCCTTGACGAGCCTGACTCTAGCACGCGTCCTACGGGGCGTCCACTGGGCCGCCCCGGGTACGTGCAGCGGGCTCAGGCGATGTTGCTGTCGATGAAAGCGGCCAGTTGCGTCTTGCTGACGGCGCCCACCTTGGTGGCCTCGGCATTGCCGCCCGAGAAGATCATCAGCGTGGGGATGCCGCGGATGTTGTAGCGCGCGGGTGTCTCGCCGTTGGAGTCCACATCCACCTTGCAGACTTTCAGCCGGCCCGCGTACTGGCGGGCGATCTCGTCGATCACTGGTGCTATGGCCTTGCAGGGGCCGCACCATTCAGCCCAGAAATCCACCAGCACCGGCACGGGTGATTTCAGGACTTCGGCGTCAAAACTGGCGTCGCTCACGTGCACGATGTGCTCGCTCATGGAGTCTCCGGTGTGGCAATTGCGGGGGATAGAAACGTCAGGGGCATGATAGCACTGCGCCGCGCGTGCCCTGCAACAGGGGGGGCCGTGGTGAATATGGCGGTCGGGACTATAGTGCCACCATGAGCGAAGACGACTTCTGGGGTTTTGCCCTGCAGAGCTATGCGCGACCCGGCGTTGCCGCCTTGTGCCTCGAGCTCCAGGATCAGCACGGCATCAATGTGATGCTTCTTCTCTATGCGTGTTTCTGCGGCGCGTGTGGTGCGACGCCTGGCAGCATGGACCCGGACGCGGCGGTGGCAGCGCTGGATCCTCTGGAGCGTCATTTGATTGCTCCACTGCGGCGGGGGCGCCGGGCGCTCGCGGGGGCGGCTCGCGCGCTTGGCAGCGAGCGGCTCGGTGAAAGTGCTGCGCGTGTTCAGCGCGCCGAGATTGCAGCCGAGCGCCTGCAGTGTCTGCGGCTGCCGATGCCTGCACGCAGGGTTGCGCCGGAGGCTGGTTCGCGCCTCCTTGCCGAACACTGGCTGATCCGGTGTATTGGAAGCGCCCTGCCGCATGCCCGGTGGCCTGCGGAGGCGGCGCCACGCCTGGCCGCGCTCGTGTTCGATAGCTGAAGTACACGCACGCAACGGGCCTCGTGTATTATCGCCCGCGATCCCCGCCCCCATCAGTTCTCGAGGAAATCCCATGCTCCGCTCCGTCCGGCTTCCCGTCACCATCATTGCCGCCGCTCTGTTGCTCTGTGCCTGCGACAAGCAGACCGCGGCGAAGGACGCGGAGGCTCCCGCTGCCGCAGCGCCCGCTGCTCAGGAAGCCTTCCAGACCGATCCCCAGCGCATGGGCTACGCCCTGGGCACCAATGTGGGCCGCACCTTCAAGGAGCAGAAATTTCCGGTGGACATCGATTCCGTCATCGCCGGTGTGCGTGATGCGTTCACGGGCGGCACGTTGAAGATGGACGATGCCAAGATTGCCGAGACCCTGCAGCAGTTGCAGGCCACCCTGCAGGCCAATGCCCAGGCCGCGCAGGAAGCAGCCACCAAGAAAAACGCCGATGACGCCACGGCCTTCTTCGCCAAGAACGGCACCGCCGAGGGCGTCGTGACCACCAAAACCGGTCTGCAGTACAAAGTGGTGACTGCCGCCGAGGGCAAGAAGCCCACCGCTGAAGACACCGTGAAGGTGCACTACCGCGGTACGCTCCTCGATGGCACCGAGTTTGACAGTTCCTACGCGCGCGGCGAGCCGGTCACCTTCCCGGTCAATGCTGTCATCCCGGGCTGGACCGAAGCACTCCAGCTGATGCCGGTTGGCTCCAAGTGGCAGGTGTTCATCCCGTCTGAGCTGGGCTACGGCCCGGGCGGCGCGGGTGAAAAGATCGGCCCGAATGCGGCGCTGATCTTTGACGTGGAACTGCTGTCTATCGAGCCGAAGGCAGCCGCAGCCGGTGAATGAAGCCATCGCCTGAGGCGACTACGGGGCCTGCCTCAGCAAAGCCGACGGCAACCACACGGTTGCCGGCGGCCTTCCAGGCGCTGCGGCGTGGCAACTGCCAGCTGCCGATCAATCGGGCAGAGCCGGCCTCCCACAGCATTACCCTGCCGTCGACCGTTCCGCACAACAGCCGTGATCCATCGGCAGAGAAGCGGGCTGCGCTCCAGGTCTCGCCCCGGATAATGCGTGTGGAGTAGGCGGGCAGTTCGGCGATCGGCTGTCCGGAGC
>CAJADV010000051.1 GCA_903938575.1 uncultured Gammaproteobacteria bacterium | reverse complement strand
GCTGTATCCGCATCCCCGAGTAGGAGCGGGCCATGCCCGCGACGCCAGCCCCGGTCGCGCGCATGGCGCGCTCCTACAGCCGTATCCGCATCCCCGAGTAGGAGCGGGCCATGCCCGCGACGCCAGCCCCGGTCGCGTGCATGGCGCGCTGTATCCGCACCTCCGAGTAGGAGCGGGCCATGCCCGCGACGCCAGCCCCGCAGCGTCACGCGGGCCCCGATGAAAAATGAAAGACCTGACCCCAGCTGAAGACAGGAGATACACGATGGCGCTACAACTGCAGAACGCCTGGCTCGATGCGGGCATAGTGACCCGCGATGCCGATGCGGCCTCGCGTTTCTACGGTGAACTGCTCGGCCTGCCGCCGGCAGGCGAACTGCGCATGCCCGGTGTGGGGCTGATCCGCCGTTACGCGGTAGGCAGCAGCACGCTGCGGGTCTTCCAGCCCGAGACGCCGCCGACGCAGGACGGCAGCCGTGACGGCTTTGCCAGCCAGACCGGCATCCGCTACCTCACGCTCGCGGTGAGCAATCTGGACGAGGTGGTGGCGGCGGTGGCGGCGGCGGGTTATCGCGTGCCGGTGCCGGTGCGCGCGTTACGGCCCGGCGTGCGCGTGGCGCAGATCGAGGATGCCGATGGCAACACGCTCGAGTTGATGCAGCATGATGACGCCTGAGCACGGAGGCGCCATGACACTCCTGCAGGATCGGACGGCCGTGGTGACGGGTGCGGGCGGCGGCATCGGACGCGGGCATGCGCTGCTGCTCGCCGCGCACGGCGCGCGCGTGGTGGTGAACGATATCGATGCCGCGCGGGCCGCAGCCGTGGTGGCTGAAATCGCGGCTGCCGGCGGCCAAGCGGTGGCAGACGGGCAGAGCATCGCCGCGCGCGCCGGTGCCGAGGCGCTGATCGCCCACGCCGTCCGGGCCTTTGGCGGCATCGACATCCTGGTGAACAACGCGGGTAATCTCCGCGACCGGTCTTTTCTCAAGATGACGGACGAGGAGTTCGACGCCGTCTGGCTGGTGCACGTCAAAGGCACGTTCTGGTGCGCCCAGGCCGCGGCGTTGCAGATGCAGCGACAGGGTCGCGGCGGCGTCATCATCAACACCACCTCCGGTTCGCACTTCGGCAACTTCGGCCAGAGCAACTACGCCGCAGCGAAGGGGGCTATCGCCTCCATGACCTACACCTGGGCCATCGAGCTCGCGCGGCTCGGCATCCGCGTGAATGCCATCGGACCCGTGGCGGCCACGCAGATGACGCATGGGCTGATGAGCGCAGTCGATGGCAAGGCGCCCGAGCAGCTCTGGCTGCCCGAGCGCAACGCGCCGCTGGTGGTGTATCTCGCCTGCGACGAGGCGGCCAACGTGAGCGGGCAGGTCTTTGGTGTGGGTGGCGAGCGGCTCGCCCACATGGTGCAGCCGCACTATGGCAAGACGCTCACCCGCGAAGGCGGCTGGACGGTGGAGGCGATCCGCGAGTGCTTCCAGCGCGAGATGCCCGCCGAGTTCGGGTCTCTGGGCATACTCGGCAAGCCCTATCCTTTCCACGGCGGCGTGCTGCCGCCGCCCGCGAGCGAGTGAGTGAAATGACGCCAGCCAGCCCCGACTTCGCCACGCTGCGCTACGAACTGCAGGATGGCGTGGCGCTGATCACGCTCGATCGCCCCGCCGCGCACAACGCGGTGAACGCTCAGATGAGCCGCGAGTTGCCGCTTGCCTGGCGTCGCTTCGAGGAAGACGACGCGGCGCTCGTTGCCATCATCACCGGCGCCGGCGAGAAGGCGTTCTGCGTGGGTGCGGATCTCGGCGACCTGCCGGAGATGGACGCCGCGGGCAGCCTGCAGAGCATCCGTTGGAGCCCGCTGCAGAACCAGGTCTGGAAGCCCGTGATCTGTGCCGTTAACGGCATGGCCGTGGGCGGCGGGCTTCACTTCGTGGCCGACAGCGATATCGTGATCGCGGCCGGGCACGCCACCTTCTTCGACACCCATGTGAAAGTCGGCCTGGTGGCAGGACTGGAGCCCGTGTCGCTCGCGCGGCGCATGCCGCTCGAGGCGGTGCTGCGCATGGCGCTGGTCGGTGGTGCCGAGCGCATCGATGCCGCGCAGGCGCACGCGCTGGGGCTGGTGGGCGAGGTGGTGCCGGCAGAACTGCTGCTGTCGCGCGCCCACGAGGTCGCGGACATGATCAAGCGCCACTCGCCGGCGGCGCTGCGGCGCACCAAACAGGCGATCTGGGGCGCGACGGAGCGCGGTCTGACGGCGGGCCTCGAGCACGCATGGCAGCTCATCATGGAGCAGAACGCGCACCCCGACATGCAGGAAGGGGGCAGTGCCTTTCTCGAGCGTCGCGCGCCGCGCTGGCGCCCCCCGAGCGAGCGTTGAACATGGTCTATCAGGATATCCGGGTCGAGATCGAGGGAGCCGTGGCCGTGGTGCAGCTCGCACGCGAGGCCGCGCTGAACGCCTACACGCCCGACATGGGCGAGGAACTCGTGCATGCCTACCGCGCGCTGGGCGCAGATCCCGCGATCCGCGCCATCATTCTGACCGGCAGCGGGCGCGCCTTTTGCGCCGGTGCCGACCGGGCCTCGCTCGCCGGCCAGCGCGGGCGCTGCGGCCTGCTGCTCGGCGAGGAGCACTTCATCACGGGCTTTGTGCAGGAGCTCGTGGCGCTGCCCTGCCTGACCATCGCGGCGATGAACGGCGCGGCCGCGGGCATCGGCATCACCGCCACGCTGGGCATGGACCTGCGGGTGGCGGCAGAAGACGCGAAACTGGTGCTGAATTTCGCCGAGCTGGGGATCATGCCCGGGCTTGGCTCGACGCTCTTTCTGCCCCAGCTGCTGGGGCCCGCGCGGGCACGCGAGCTGCTGCTGTGCACCCGGCGCCTGAGCGGTGCGCAGGCGGCGGCCATGGGGCTGGTGAACCGCGCGGTGCCGGCGGCCGAGGTGATGGCCGTGGCGCAGGACTGGGCCCGCGCCGTGGCAGGCTTGCCGCGTGAGCTGATCGCGGCCTTTCGCGAGGGACTGATGCGGGGCGCGGAGGGCAACCTGCCCGCCGCACTCCAGAATGAGCAACGGCTCATGGCGCGCATACGCGCCGAATCCACGACCGGGAGCAATGCGCCGTGAGAGACATCACGCTGGACGACAAGTACACCGCAACCTCTGGGCGGGTCTATCTCAGCGGGCCGCAGGCGCTCACGCGACTGCCGATCATGCAGGCGCGCCGGGATGCCGCGGCGGGGTTGAATACCGCTGGTTTCATCTCTGGCTACCGCGGTTCGCCGCTGGGCGTCTATGACCTTGCGTTGTGGCAGGCCGAGGGCTTCCTGCGCGAGCACCGCATCCACTTCCAGCCGGGCATCAACGAGGATCTCGCGGCTACGTCCGTGTGGGGCTCGCAGCAGGTCAATGCCCTGGGCGGCGCGCGCCACGATGGCGTGTTCGCGATGTGGTATGGCAAAGGCCCCGGCGTCGATCGCTCGGGCGATCCGCTGAAACACGGCAACTTCGCCGGCAGCTCCCGCCATGGCGGCGTGCTGGTGCTCTGCGGTGACGACCACGGCGCGCGCTCCTCGACCGTGGCGCACCAGAGCGATCACGCGCTCATCCACTTCGGTATGCCGATCCTGTTCCCGGCCACCATCCAGGAGTATCTGGATTTCGGTCTGCACGGCTTCGCGCTGTCGCGCTTTGCCGGCTGCTGGGTGGGCTTCAAGTGCGTGACCGATGTGGTCGAGTGCTCGGCCTCGGTGGCCGTGGATGACGCGCGCGTCAATGTCCGCACCCCGGCGGATTTCGTCCTGCCCGAGGCGGGTCT
>CAJADV010000050.1 GCA_903938575.1 uncultured Gammaproteobacteria bacterium | reverse complement strand
GGGAAGCGCGGACTGGCGGTGTCGATCAGCGGCTCGAACTGCCGCACCTCGCGGGCGTCCAGCAGCTCGGCATCCACGCTGTGCAAGCGCATGGCGTTACCACGACGCACCGCGGCATCGCGCTGGGCGTCGGTGTGGAAGAGATTCAGCACGCCCCGCTGGCTCACCATGGCGTTGTAGTTCAGCTCCTGCTCCAGCCCCTCCCAGAGTTTCATCGACCACTCGTAGAAGGGGATGTTGCCGGGCAGCAGGTAGTTCGAGCGCACGATGGTGGTGTTGCGGCCCACGTTGCCGCCGCCGATCCAGCCTTTTTCGACCACCGCCACGCGGCGGATCCCGTGCACCTTCGCGAGGTAATAGGCGGTGGCGAGCCCGTGTCCGCCGCCGCCCACCACGATGATGTCGTATTCCGCGCGTGGCGCGGCATCCCGCCACGCCGGTTGCCAGTGGCGATTGCCGCGCACTGCCTCTGTGAGCAGGCGCAATATCGAATATCGCGATGCCATGTCGCGTGCTCAGCCGCGCTGCCGGCGGCCGTCGGCGTCGAAGAGCGGGCTCTTCTGCATCCGTGCCGGGAAGCGATTGCCGAGGATCTCGATGCTCCAGCCCGTGCTCTCATCGGCGAGTTCGCGCTCGACGTAGGCCATCGCCACCGAGAGGCCGCTCGCGTGCGCGTAACCACCCGAGGTGACCCAACCCACCACCCGCTCGCCGTGCCAGACGGGCTCGTCGCCGATCACGTCGGTGCGTTCGGTCTCGACGATGAAGGTGCAGAGCCGGCGCACGCCGCCCGTCTCGCGCTCTGCGATGGCTCCGGCCTTGCCGATGAAATCCGCCGTCTTGTCGAACGCCACGAAACGCGCGAAGCCGGCCTCGAGCGGACCGTAGAGCGGGCGGTACTCGCGCGCCCAGGAACCATAGCCTTTCTCCAGACGCAGCGCGTTCAGCGCGCGTGATCCGAAGAGCCTGAGCCCCAGATCCTTGCCCGCCTCCTGCAGGGCCGTGAAGAGATGGCGCTGGGTATCTGCGCTGCACCAGATTTCGTAGCCCAGGTCGCCGGTGTAACTCACGCGCCCGACGAGTGCGTCGGCAAGTCCGAGCGGCAGGCGGCGGATATCCATGAAGCGCATGCTCGCACTGTCAACCGGGGCGCGCGTGATGCGCGACAGCAGTTCGCGTGAATGCGGGCCTGCGATCGCGAGCCCCGCGAGCTCGCGCGTGCGAGAGACGATCTGCACCGAACCGTCCGCGGGCAGGTGGTCGTGGAACCAGCGCAGGTGGTAGTCCTCGGCCACGCCCGAGCCGATCAGGAGCCAGCCTTCATCGCCGAGATTCGCGAGCGTGAAATCCCCGATCAGCTTGCCGTCTTCCTTCAGCATGGGCGCCATCGTCATGCGCCCCGGCGCGGGCAGTTTGCAGGGCAGCAGATGGTCCAGCCACGCGGCAGCACCCGTGCCCGTGAGGCTGTACTTGGCGAAGCTCGAGCTGTCCATCAGGCCCACGCCTTCGCGCACGGCGCGCGCTTCCTCGCCCACCGTGGCAAAGTCCGTTGAGCGGTGCCAGCTGAAGCTGTCGCGCACACCGGGCGGCGCGAACCAGAGCGGCACTTCCAGCCCCGCGGCCGCGCCGAATTGCGCGCCGGCAGCAGCGAGCAGATCGTGGATGGGCGTGGTGCGCAGCGGGCGCGCGGCGGTGAGTTCCTCGTTGGGGAAGCGGATCGAGAAGCGGCGCGAGTAGTTCTCGCGTACACGGGCATTGGTGTAGGCCTTGCTGGCCCAGTCGCCGAACCGCGCGACGTCCATGGCCCACACATCGAAGCCCGGGTCGCCGTTCAGGATCCACTGCGCGAGCGCGAGTCCCACGCCGCCGCCCTGACTGAAACCCGCCATCACGCCGCAGGCGCACCAGTAGCCGCGCAGCCCCCGCACGGGCCCGATCAGCGGATTGCCGTCGGGCGCGAAGGTGAAGGGGCCGTTGATGATCTGGCGGATGCCGGCGTTCTGGAAGGCGGGGAAGTGCTTGAAGCCCACCTCCAGTGAAGGCGCGATACGGTCGAGATCCGGTGCGAGCAGTTCGTGGCCGAAATTCCACGGCGTGGTGTCCTCGGACCACGGCTTGCAGGCTTTCTCGTAGGTGCCCATCAGCATCCCGCCGCGCTCCTGGCGCAGATAGAGTTCGCCGTCGAAGTCGATGGCGTGGATCACTTCGCGTCCGGTGGCGGCATTCACAGCAGCGACCTCGGGCATGTCGGCCGTGAGCAGGTACATATGCTCCATCGCGAGGAT
>CAJADV010000049.1 GCA_903938575.1 uncultured Gammaproteobacteria bacterium | reverse complement strand
GCCGGCGCGGCGGCAGCCACACGGGATCGGCCATCAGCACGGACCGGACGGAATCGCGAACGACCGCCGGCGCACGATTCAGTGCGAACAGGGCGGCCGTTTCGAGGTAGGGCTCGTCGCGCAGCGCCTGCCGGAACGCCACCGCCGCCGCGTTCCATCGTCCCAGCGCCACGTGCAACTGCGCCACCTCGCCGGCGAGCGCGCCGCCACCGCCCAGCAAGCGACTAGCCTCGCCGAGGATGGAATCGGCCGCTTGCGCCCGCCCCTGCTGCATGAGCAACCGGGCGTACTCGCGGAAGGGCGCGCCGTCCGCGCCGGCGGCACGACGCCACGAGGTGAACGCTTCGCGGGCCTCGTCGTCGCGGCCGATGGACACCAGCGCCCGAAGCTGGATGCTGCGGGCCACGGGATCGGTGGGGCGCAGCTGCACCACCCGCTGCGCCACGGGAATGATGGAATCGCGCATCCCCAGTTCGGCCCACACGCGTTCGAGCCCCAGCAGCGAGAGCGCCACTTTGTCGCCGTCCGAGTTGCCCGGCACGAGGGCGCGCTGCAGCACCTCGCGATAGGCCAGCGCGGCGCGCTTGAGCTCACCCTTGTCTTCGGCATCGAGCGCCGTGCCCAGCGGGTCGAGCGAATCGGCGCGCGACACCGGTGGGCTCCCGCCTGCCTGCGCACCGACAGGAGCGGCGACGGCTGTCATGGCGGCCAGCGCCACCGACAGCACGCCGACGCAGCACGCCCACCCCCGACGGTATGGACCGGCGCGGAACACGTTACGGCGGCGTCGTGCCATTGAGCTTGCGGAAATACTCGATCACGATGCGCCGCTCATCGGCGCCGAGCCCGCGCAGTTCGTTCCAGGTGGGCGGGGCGAACTTGTTGGCCGCCTTCCCCGATTGTGTGCCATCAACGCGCCCCGAGGCGCCGTTGCCGTTGGCCGCCTTCGCCTCGCGCGGCCCCTGATCGTCGCGCTCGTCCTGTTCCAGGAAACGGCCCGCGTCGAGGAGGCGGCGATACAGCTGCTGCTGCCGCGCGGCGACCGTGGGGTCGATGCCGTTGCGTTCGATCTGCTGCGCCAGCGTCTGCGCTTCCTTGGCCAGCGCGTCCGTCCGCCCCGTCTGGTCGGCGTCGGAAACGTCGGTGAGGGAACGCGCCACGTCGCGCTGCTGCTTGGCGAGCACGCGCGACTGCTGCCGCGCGGCATCGCCCTTGGCCCCACCGGGGAGCAGGTTGAGCCCCTGCATTTGCCCGTTGAGCTGGCTCTGCTGCTGCGCGAGCTGCTTGAGCTGCTCCATCATCTCGGTGAAGCCCGATGCCGACTGCGCGCCGTTCACCCGCTCGCGATCGCGCACGAGCGAACTGAGCGCCTGATTGAGCGCTTCGCTGGCATCCTTCATCGCGTTCTGCGCCTGCTCGCTGCCGCCGGGCTGCCCCGACTGCTGCATCTGCTGCGTGGCCTGCTCCACGCGCCGCTGTGCTTCGCCCATCGCCTTCTGCGAGCGCTGCGACAGCAGCGACGAACTGCGTCCCGCTTTTTCGAGTCGTTCGGCGGCCTGCTGGACACCCTGCTGCAGCGCGCTCTGCTCGCCCTGCATCCCCTGCGCGCCTTGGCTTCGCGCCTTCTGCTCCAGCTCCGCCTGCTGCCGCGCGAGCTGCATGGTTTCGTTGATCGACTGATCGAGCTCGTTCGACAGCTCAGACTTCCAGGCATCGACCTGCGCGTCACGCGCAGCCGCGAGCTGCTGCGCCGCCTTGTCCATCGCGTCGGCAGCCTTGCGCGCCTGATCGCCGGGACTGCCCTGCTGGCCTTGCTGCCCCTGTTGGCCTTGCTGCCCCTGTTGGCCTTGCTGCCCCTGCTGGCCTTGCTGGCCTTGCTGGCCTTGCTGGCCTTGC
>CAJADV010000048.1 GCA_903938575.1 uncultured Gammaproteobacteria bacterium | reverse complement strand
CTTGAGGCGAGGCGTCGGTTCTGCTTCGAGGAGCTGCGGCTGAACCGCCGTTTCGCCCCGGCGCTCTATCTCGATGTGGTGGCCATCGTCCGCGGGCCAGATGGTCCCTGCGTGGCGGGGGCGGGCGAGGTGCTCGAGTTCGCGGTGCGCATGCGCCGCTTTGCCGATGGCGCGCTGCTCGCCGAGCGCGCGGCCGACGGTGTCGTGCCGCGTTCCCTGTGGTGGCGACTGGGCACAGATCTCGCACGGCTGCATCTCGCGCTGCCGCGCGCGCCTGCAGACGATCCCGATTGCGAGGGCGTGCCGCCGCATTTCCGCGATGCGCTCGCAGAGAATCTGCGCCAGATCAGGCCCTATCTGCGCGAGCGTAGCGACATCGACGTGCTGAATGTGGTGGAGGAGCGCACCTGGGCGGATTGGCGCCGGCTGGAGAGCCTGTTGTGGCGTCGTCACGCTGCGGGGTGGGTGCGCGAATGTCACGGCGACCTGCACCTCGGCAACCTGTTGGTCGAGGGTGAGCACGTGCTCCCCTTCGACTGCATCGAGTTCAACGCGCGCCTGCGCTGGATCGATGTGATGAGCGAGATGGCTTTCCTCGTCATGGACTGCGAGGCTCGCGGCGTGCCGGCCGGCGGTTTCGTGGCCCTGAATGCCTGGCTCGAGACGAACGGCGATTACGAGGGGCTCGGCATCCTCGATCTCTGCCGTTCCTATCGCGCGGTGGTGCGCGCCAAGGTTGCGTTGCTGGCCGGACGGCCCCCGGTCGAAAGCGAGTCCCCGTCGCACTTGCAATTCCAGCGTTATGCCGCGCTTGCCAGCAGTTTCGGGCAGCCACGCCAGCGGTTTCTTGCGATTACTTGCGGGGTCTCGGGTTCCGGCAAGTCAACCGTGGCGCTGGCGCTGGCCGGTGAACTCCACGCGATCCGCATCCGCTCTGACGTCGAACGCAAGCGGCTTTTCGGACTCGCCGCCGATGCCGACACGCGCGTGCCGGGCATGCCCGACATCTACACGCGCCAGGCCGGCGCGAGGACCTTCGCGCGGCTCGAGGAACTCGCCTGCACGGTGATCGCTGCGGGGCATCCGGTGATACTCGATGCCACCTTCATCCAGCGCGGGCTGCGCGAACGCTTCCGCGCACTGGCGGTGCGGCTCGGTGTGCCTTTCGTGGTGCTGCACTGCGATGCCCCGAGCGAAGAACTGCGGCGTCGCGTTGCGGTGCGTCATGCCGCCGGCAGTGACGCCTCCGAGGCCGACATCGCCGTGCTCGAATCACAACTCGCGGTCTGTGAGCCGCCGGATCCCGCGCTCGAATCCGGCACGCTGCGTGTGGCTGGAGACGATTCGGTCAGCCTGGCGCTCCTGGTGGACGCGCTGCGCGCGGTGGTTTTCCCTGCGGCTTGACCCGGGTCAATGCGGACGCATTCCGCACCGTGCAACCTGCGGTCGTCATGTCCTGCAAGGAGCCTGCGCCATGGGTATTTCACGCTGGGATTCGCTGCGCGAGATGGAGGAACTACTGGAGCGCCATGCGCGTGCCCGAGGCGTGACGCGACCGGCGGCCGAGCCCCTGCCGCCCGGCCGCTCGGAGCACCTCTCCAGTGCCGAGTGGCAGCCAGTGGTGGATGTCTCGGAGACGCCCACCGCCTATTTGATCGAGGCCGAACTGCCGGGCATCGGCAAGGAAGACGTGCGGGTGTCGGTGGACGCGGGCGTGCTCACGGTGCAGGGTCAGCGTGAGCCGGCCAACGACCGGGACAAGCGCCGATACCATCGGCGCGAGCGCGCATCGGGGCATTTCACCCGGAGTTTCGCGCTGCCCGAGGATGCCGACATCGACCACATCGCCGCCAGCTTCGAGGCCGGCATGCTGGCGATCTCGGTGGCGAAACTCGCCCAGCGCCGCAATCGCGGCGTTGAGATCAGTCTGGGTTAGCGGCGAAGGCGAGCTCGAAGCGCTGGATGCGTGCTGCGTTGGCGCCAAGGTCGCCGCGCCCCACCCGGCTCGCCGAGCGCAGATCGAGGCGGCTGCCGTTGGGGGCGGGGCGTATCCGGATCGCCACGTCATCCACGAAGCCGAACCAGAACGTCGTCTGGCTTGCCTCCAGCGTACCCGCCGCGGCGTCCTGCGCATAAACCTCCCAGCCCAGGCTCTTAGCCACCTCGAGTGCCCGTGCGAAGGCCGCCTCCGGCGCCAGCGAGGATTCGATGCCGGTGAGCGTGGGGTAGCCTGAAGATTGCAGCGCGTCGACTTCGGGGCCTCGCTCGAGGGGATTGGCGCCCGGGCCGCGTCGTGCGGGAGCGGCGACGAATTGGGGCGGATCGGTGATGTCTGTGCTGATGTCGTGGATCACCGGTTTGTCGCCGGCAGGCAGTACCACCAGGGCGCCGGCCATCACCGGCGCGAGCGCCACGCCCGCGATGGCTGCGGTGAGCGGGCGCACCGCGCGCAGTGCGGGTCGGAAGAACAGGAACACCAGCACGCAGAGCAGCAGGCCCGAACCCACCACCGCGAGCGCCGTGAGCGGCAGGCCTGATTGCCAGCCGAGCAGCCCGAAGCGCGTGGCGAGCGGCGCCAGCGGCAACGCGGCCAGCAGGGCGAGGGCGAGGAACCCGCAGATCTTCAGGATTTTCGGGGGAGTGGGCTGGTCCATCGTGGTGCTTCCGGGTGTTGTCAGGGTGGGTCGGGCCGGGCGCGCGCGTGCAGTGCGAGCGCCGCGTCCATGAACTCTTTCTCGGCTTCGCCAAGGTAGGGCGCAATCAGTGCTGCTACCTGCAGTACGCCATCGTAGATCGGCTGGTCGTCGGCGTCATCGCGGGCGGCGAGAAGATTGTCGAAGTTCATGCAGTAGGTGAGCGTGAGGGCGATGGCGCGTGCCAGCAAGTCGATGCGGGTCTCGTCGGCCCGCAGGACCCCGGCATCGCGCATCTGCAGGCAGACCGTGCGGGCGGCGTCGCGCTTTAGCTGTATCAGCCGCCGGAACGGGCGCTGGATGCCCTCGTAGCGCTGCATGATCAGCGAGATGTTGCGGTACAGGAAACGGTAGGCGTGCAGGTGCTCGAAGACCACCACAAGATAGTAGCCGTACTCCCCGATCGGGATGCGGCGTGACTGCGGCTCGCGCAGGATGTGTTGTGCCTCGGTGTAGAAACGGGCGAAGAGTTCGCCCACCAGTTCTTCCTTGCCGCGGAAATGGTAGTAGAGGTTGCCTGGACTGATGTTCATCTCGTTGGAGATGTCGACCGTGGTGACGTTGGGTTCACCTTCGCGGTTGAACAGTTCGAGGCTGACTTGCAGGATGCGCTCGCGCGTCTTCATCACCGAACAGTACCCGGATGCGCTGGCCGATGCCAGATGCTATGGTTCCTGCGAAATTCCCTTATGACGCGAGGACACGCCCATGGCCCGTTCTCCCAGGCAAAAGTCGGCGGAACAGGCTGAAAGCCTCGCCCGCAGGATATGGCTCGCGGGCCTTGGCGCCTATGGCCAGAGTCTCGAGGACGCCCAGCAACACCTCGGCCGCGCCGGGGGCGAGGCCTCGCGACTCTTCCAGGAACTGGTCGACAAGGGCCAGCAGATCGAGGAGCACAGCCGCAGCGGTATCCGCAGTCGCATCGACGAGGCGCGCAGCCGTATTACCGAGCGCGTCGGCAGCAACACCCGGAGCGTCGAGGACATGATCCGGCGCGTGCGTGACAAGGTGGGTCTGGACACCGCCATCAGCGGCCGACTGGATGCCTTGGCGCGTCGGGTGGATGGCCTGGCGCAGGCGCTTGGTGTGCCGGCCGCGTCTGCAGGCGCGCAGCCCCCGGGCGCGACCCGCAAAACCGCCGGCTCCCGCAAGCCCGCCGCAGGCAAGCCCGCCGCACGCAAGCCCGCCGCACGCAAGCCCGCCGCACGCAAGCCATCTTCCGCGAAGGTTGCTGCGGCAAAGGCCGCCGCAGTCAGGCCTGTGCCGTCCAAAAAGGCACCCCTAAAGCGTTCGGGTCCTGGCGCGGCGCCAAAAGCGGGCTCGCGCAAGACCTGAGGCAGGTTTAGCGCGCGGCCGCGTTCGAGGCCGCAAGGAAGGCCGGGGCTTCGCCTCCGCCGTGCACCGTCAGCGCCGACCCCGACACGTAGGCGGCCATCGGCGAGGCCAGGAAGAGGCAGACCTGCCCGATGTCCGCAGGCACGGCCATCCGGCCGAGCGGAATGGTCCTGCCCACCGCTGCCACACCCTCGGCATCGCCGTAGTAGAGGTGTGATTGTTCGGTGTCGACCAGCCCGGAAATCACCGCCACCACCCGCACCTTCGGGGCCCATTCCACGGCGAGCGAGGCGGTGAGGTTGACCAGTCCCGCCTTGGCCGCGCCGTAGGCGGCGGTGCCCGGGGAGGGGCGTATCGCGCTGACGCTGGCGATATTGATGATGGTGCCGCCCTCGGGTTGTTGCTGCATCACGCGATTGGCGCATTGCGCCGCATTGAACGGCGCCAGCAGGTTCAGGCGGATGATCGACTCCGCAAAGCGTGGCGAGGCGGTCGCGGCCTCCGAGGGTGGTGAGCCGCCGGCGTTGTTCACCAGCACATCGATCCGTCCGAAACGCTCCACGATCGCCGTGAAGGCTGCGGCCAGTTGTTCCGGGTCGCGGACGTCGGCGGCAAAGAATCCGGCCTCCCGCCCGCCGGCCGACACGGGCGTCTCCGGGGCGCTGCGCCCGATAACGGCAACATCGGCGCCAGCCTCTAGGAAACTGCGGCTGATGCCCGCGCCCACGCCGCGGGCACCCCCGGTGACAACGACGAGGCGCCCTTGCATGTCGAGCGGGTTCTGCATTGGCGGGTGACTCCTGAGAGAACTGGGGATCCGATTGCGCGCGATCGGTGTAAGCATACCGCCACGCGTCGCGGGCTAAGTATACTGGCGCCCTTTTGTGCGGCAGCCAGCCCCACCCATTCTGGAGGATTCATGAGTTCCAAAAGCATCGCCATTCTCGGCGGCACCGGTGCGCTCGGCACGGGTCTCGCGCGTCGCTGGACCCAGGCCGGTCACCGCGTGATCATCGGTTCACGCTCCGAGGAGAAGGCCCTCGAGGCGCTAGAGGACCTGCGCAAGGTCATGGCCGAGCGCGGCGCCGATGCCGGCGGCGTGCTGGCCATGGAAAACCTCGAGGCTGCACGCGCGGCCGATCTGGTCGTCCTCACGGTGCCGTTCGCGCACCAGCGCAGTACGCTCGAGCACGTGAAGTCCGCGCTGGAGGGCAAGATCCTGGTAGATGTGACGGTGCCGCTCATGCCGCCCAAAGTGGGCACGGTGCAACTTCCCGCCGAGGGTTCCGCAGGGCAGGCCGCCCAGCAGATCTGCGGGGATGGCGTGAAGGTGGTCTCCGCGTTCCAGAACGTGGCCGCCCACCACCTGCAGGAAGGCCAGGGCATCGAGTGCGATGTACTTGTGTGCGGCAACGACAAGGATGCGCGCGCCGAGGTGATCGCTCTGATCGAGGACTGCGGCATGCGCGGCTTCCATGCCGGCCCCATCGCCAACGCCGCCGCCGCCGAGGCGCTCACCTCCGTGATCATCAATATCAACCGAACTTTCAAATGCCATGCCGGCATCCGCATCACCGGGACCGACAGCCACGGTGAGTGAGTCGCTGCGGCTCTACGCCCTCGACGGCATCCCGCTGATCGAGCCGGGCGACGATATCGTCGCGCCGATTCTTGCGGCTGCAGAGCGGGCGGCCGGCGGCTTCATCGACGGCGACCTGCTGGTGGTCGCCCAGAAGATCGTCTCCAAAGCGGAGAACCGTTACGTCGACCTGCGCGATGTGACGGCCTCGGCCGAGGCCGAGAGGCTGGCGCCGCTGGCCGACAAGGACCCGCGGCTGATCGAGGTGATCCTCCGTGAATCGGTGGCGGTGCTGCGGCAGCGTCCCGGGGCGTTGATCGTCGAGCACCGGCTGGGTTATGTGCACGCCAACGCCGGGGTCGATCGCTCCAATGTGGCCGACCCGAACCGTGTGCTGCTGCTGCCCGAAGACCCCGACGCCAGTGCGCGCGCCTTGCGCTGCGGTTTGCGGGAGGCCACCGGCCGCGATGTCTGCGTCATCATCAACGACAGCGCGGGTCGGGCGTGGCGCAATGGCATCACGGGTTTTGCCATCGGTTGCGCCGGGTTCCGCCCGGTGGTGAACCGTATCGGTCAGCCCGATCTTTTTGGACGCCTGCTGGAAATGACCGAGGTAGCGGTTGCAGACGAGCTTGCCGCTGCCGCTTCGTTCCTGATGGGTCAGGCCGATGAGGGCATTCCCGCCGTGCTGGTGCGCGGGGCCCGGCTGGAGTCGTCGGAGGAGGGCATGCGCGCACTCATCCGTGATCCGGCCAAGGATCTGTTCCGTCGGTGAGCAGGCCAGCGCGGGTCATCGCCCTGTCCGGCGGGGTGGGCGGCGCCAAGCTGGCGCTGGGGCTCACGGCGTGTCTTGGCCCGGACGAGCTCGCGATCCTCGCCAACACCGCCGATGACTTCGAGCATTTGGGGCTCAGCATTTCTCCCGATCTAGACACCGTGATGTATACGCTCGCAGGCCTCGCGGATCCCGAGCGTGGCTGGGGCCTCGCGGGCGAGTCCTGGCAGTGCATGGAGGCGATGGCCGCGCTGGGCGGGCCGGACTGGTTCCGTCTCGGCGACCGGGATCTGGCCACCCACCTCCAGCGCAGCCTCATGCTGCGATCAGGCGACACGCTCTCGACGGTCACGGCGCGGCTCTGCGCCGCGCTCGGTGTGCGCCACGCGCTCTTGCCGATGAGCGACGACCCGGTGCGCACCCTGCTCACGACTGATCGTGGCGAGCTCGCTTTCCAGGCCTATTTCGTGCGTGAGCGCTGTGCGCCCCGCGTGCATGCATTGCGCTATGAGGGCGCTGCCAGTGCCCGCCCCAACCCTGCGCTGCTCGAGTGGCTGGACAGGGGCGCCGCCGTGGTGATTTGCCCCTCCAATCCCTGGCTGAGCGTCGACCCGATACTCGCCCTGGGCGATCTGCGGTCGCGGCTGGCCGCTGCCTCCACGGTGGCGATCTCGCCGATCGTGGGTGGGCGAGCGATCAAGGGGCCGGCAGCAGCCCTGATGGAGCAACTGGGTCTTGCTCCCTCAGCCTTCGAGGTTGCCCGTCATTACCGTGGTCTGCTGCGCGGCTTCGTGCTGGATCGGGTTGATGCCGGGCAAGCCGATGCGGTGCGCGAACTCGGCATGGCGGTGTTGGTCACCGACACGGTGATGACCGATGTTGCCTCTAAGCAGCGCCTCGCCGCCGAGGTGCTGGAGTTTCTCGCAGGGCTTGCGGCATGAGCGGTAGCGGCACCTGGGCGCTGGTGCCACTCAGGCAGCTTGCCGGCGGCAAGGAACGGCTCGCCGGCGTGTTGCCCGCCGCCGCGCGATGCGCGCTGGTCGAGGCGATGGCCGAGGATCTGGTCCGAGCGCTGCTCGAGTTGCCGTTGCCTTCCACGCAGATCGTGCTGGTCTCCGAGGATCCCGAGGTCGCTGGCTTTGCCTTGCGGCTTGGCGTGGCTCTGTTCCGGCCTTCGCCCGCGGTCTGCGATCCGCTGAACGCAGCGCTTGCGGAGGCCGCGAGCCGCGCCGCGGGCTCTGGTGCCGAGGCCGTGCTGATGATCCACGCGGATTTGCCCCGTGCGAGCGGGCCCGCGCTGCGACGCTTGCTGGCAGCTCATGCGGCCAGCCCCTCAATCCCTCATGCGACGCTGGTTAGCGATCGGGAGGGCACCGGCACCAACTGCCTCCTGCTCTCGCCGCCGCTCGCCATTCCCCTGCTCTTCGGGCCCGGAAGCCGCGCCCGCCACGTGCAGGCTTGCGCTGAGGCGGGGCTACCTTGCCGTGAATTGACGGAGCCGGCGCTCGCGTTCGATATCGACGTCCCGGCCGATCTCGCGCTGCTTGTGCACCCCGGTGAAACTCAAGACAATGCTCCCGGCGAGCGCAGTCAGGCTTGGATTCACAGCTACCGTCGGCAAGCGGGATGAATCGGCGGCGGCCTTGGCCAGGAGAGATGCAGTGCAGGTGCTCGTGACCGATCCGCTTGACGCAATACTCGAGGCAGCCGTTTCCCCGAGTGGACTCTCCGACGACCAGGCGCTCGCGCTGGCCGGCGTCGAGGACACGGGCGCGCTCATGCAGATTGCTGCCACGCTGCGTGACAGCGGTTTCGGCAACGTCATCACGTACTCGCGAAAAGTGTTCATTCCACTCACGCACCTGTGCCGTGACGTGTGTCATTACTGCACCTTCGCCCGTACGCCAAAACGCATCGATCAGCCGTTCATGAGTCTCGAGCAGGTGCTCGAGGTGGCGCGCGCGGGCGCCCGGCTCGGTTGCAAGGAGGCGCTGTTCACGCTGGGTGAAAAACCTGAGCTGCGTTATCGCGCCGCACGCGAGGCGCTCGAGGCGCTCGGTTTTGCCAGCACGCTCGAGTACCTCGCCCATGTGGCGGGCGCCGTGTTCGAGCAGACCGGCCTGTTCCCCCACATAAACGCCGGCAACATGAACGCCACCGAGATCGCGATGCTGCGGCGCGTGGCACCGTCCATGGGCATCATGCTGGAGTCCGTCTCTGAGCGGCTCTGCGGCAAGGGCATGCCCCATCACGGTTCACCCGACAAGCTGCCTGCCGCACGCCTCGAGACCCTCCGGCTTGCGGGCGAGGCGCATGTGCCCTTCACCTCGGGCATCCTGATCGGCATCGGCGAGACCCGCCTCGAGCGCGTCTCGGCCCTGCTTGCGCTGCGTGATGCAGCACGCGAGCACGGGCATCTGCAGGAAGTGATCGTCCAGAATTTCCGTGCCAAGCCGGGCACGCGCATGGCCCGGTCACCGGAGCCCGACCTCGAAGACCTGCTCTGGACCATCGCGGTGGCGCGGCTGGTGCTGGGCCCCTCTATCAGCATCCAGGCGCCGCCCAACCTGAGCCCCGGCGTGTTGCCGCGACTGCTCGAAGCAGGCATCAACGACTGGGGTGGCGTCTCGCCGCTCACGCCCGATTTCGTGAATCCCGAGGCACCCTGGCCGCATCTCGACCAACTCGCCGCCGAGACAGCTTCCACGGGCAAGTTCCTACAGGAGCGCCTCACGATCTATCCTGCGTGGGTGCGTGACGCCGCGCTCTGGTCTGATGTGGCGCTGTTGCCGAAACTTCTCGCGGCCGTCGATGGTGATGGTTTTCCGCGCACGGATGCTTGGGTCACGGGCTCCTCGACTCGGCTGCCCGAATTTGAAACAGCTCTGCTCGAGGGGCGTGCCATGCACGCCGGCAGCATTTCGGCGCGCACTGCGGCGCTGCTCTCCCGGGCTGCCGATGGCGCGGAACCCGACGAGGCGGGGATCGCCTGGCTGCTCCGCGCGCGTGGCGCGGACTTCGCGGCGGTTTGCGCGGCCGCCGATGCGCTGCGCGAGCGACTGCACGGCGATCGCGTGAGCTACGTGGTCAACCGCAATATCAACTACACCAACGTGTGCTATTTCCACTGCAACTTCTGCGCGTTCTCCAAGGGCAAGGGCCACGACGATCTGCGCGGCACGCCCTACGACATCGACGATGCCGAACTGGGCCGCCGCGTAGCCGAGGCCTGGGAGCGCGGTGCCACCGAGGTCTGCCTGCAGGGCGGAATCCATCCCGCTTACACCGGTCAGAAGTATCTCGATGTCTGCGCGGTCGTCAAAGAAGCCGTGCCGGGGATCCACATCCATGCCTTCTCGCCGCTCGAGATCTGGCAGGGCGCAAAGACACTCGGCCTGTCGCTCGCGGACTTTCTCTCACGGCTGCGCGAGGCGGGTCTTGCGACCCTGCCGGGGACGGCGGCGGAAATCCTCGATGACGAGGTCCGCGCCGTGATAGCCCCGGACAAGATAAACACCGAGCAGTGGCTCGAGGTCATGCGCACCGCGCATGCGCTCGGCATCAAGACCACTGCCACCGTGATGTTCGGGCATGTCGAAAAGCCCGAGCACCTTGCGCGGCACCTGTTGCGGATCAAGGCCCTGGCGCGCGAGCACCACGGCTTCACCGAGTTCGTGCCGCTGCCTTTCGTGGCCGAGGAAGCACCGCTCTTTCGCCGTGGCCGTGCGCGCCGCGGCCCCACCTTCCGCGAGTCCGTGCTGATGCACGCCGTGGCGCGCCTCGTGCTGTATCCGGAAATCCCCAGCATACAGGCCTCCTGGGTGAAGCTCGGGCCCGAGGGCTTGCGAGCCTGCCTGAACGCGGGTGCCAACGATGCCGGTGGCACGCTGATGAACGAGTCGATCACCCGGGCGGCGGGCGCGGAGCACGGGCAGGAGTTTCCGCCAGCGGCGCTCGAGCAACTGATCAGCGCGGCGGGACGTGAGCCATGGCAGCGCAGCACGCTTTATGCGAGTGCCGATCCTGATCGCCGCGCTGTCTCGCTGGCAGCAGCACCGCTTGCGGATATCGTCAATGCGCAGGTACGCAAGGCACCGGCAGGCGAGCGCCGCGCGGGGATAATCGCCCGTGATTCGATGGCCAGTTGCAGCGGCTGAGCACCCCGGAAAAACCTGGAGGATCGTTCATGGAGTACTGGCTTTCCATCACCACGATTCCCGAGCAGGACCAGTTGCTCGATGTCGCGCGCATGGCCGAGGAAGCAGGCTTCGATGGCATCACGGTAGCTGACCACCTGCTGATGCCCACCCGGATCGACAGCCGCTACCCCTACACGGAGGACGGCGCCATGTGGTGGCCGTCAGACACGCCCTGGCCCGACCCCTGGGTCACGCTCGCCGCCATGGGTGCGGTCACCTCCCGTCTGCGGCTCGCGTCCAATATCTGCATCGCTGCGATGCGCGACCCGATCACGCTGGCCAAGGCCGTGTCCACCGCGAGCGTGCTCTCCAACGGACGCATCGTGCTCGGCGTGGCAGCGGGTTGGTTGCGCGAGGAATACGAGTTGATGGGCGTCGACTTCGGCAGCCGTGGCCGTCGCCTCGATGAACTGCTGGTCGTCATGCGTCGGCTCTGGAGTGGCCAGCCGGTCTCGCATCGCGGCGAGTTCTTTGGCTTCGACGAGGGCATCATGTGCCCGCCACCGCCGTCTACGGTGCCGGTGTGGTGCGGTGGGGCCTCAGCGCCCGCGTTGCGTCGCGCCGCCCGCAATGACGGTTGGCTCGGGTTGCCGCTCGATCGCGCTGCCGCCGTGCCGATGGTCGAGACGCTGCGGCGTGAGCGCTTGGCTGCAGGCCTTGGCGCCGAGGGGCTTGCCGTGAATATCGCGCTCACTGAAGCACATGAGCCAGCGACCATCGCCGAACTCGAGGAGGCCGGTGTCACGGGCTTGATGATCATGAGCCCGTGGATGCCCAATCCTTTCATCACGGCGCCCTGGTTTGATCCGGGCGCCAATCCCGCCCTGCGAGAGAGCAAGCGTGCAGCGATGCAGCGCTTCGCCGAACAGGTCATACACCGCTGATTTTCCAGCCACGATACGCCGAGGAGAACACACCATGGCCGCGACCCCCGATCAGGTAAGACACGCCATCCGCACCTACATGCAGGCCTGGGCCACGGGCGACAAGGCCCTGTTGCTCGGCATATTCGCACCCGATGCCACCTGGGAGGATCCAGTGGGCACGCCGCCCTTCATCGGTCACGAGGGCGTATCGAAGTTCTGGGATTTCGCGCATATGGGCGCCGATCAGGGGCGCACCATTCTGCCGCGCATCGACCAGATCATTGCCAACGGCCATGAGGGGATACTGCGTTTTACCATGCAGGTGCGTGTCCCGGCGGAAAACAAAGGCCTCGATCTTGCCGTGGTCGATTACTTCGAGGTGAACGACGCGGGTCTCATCCAGCGCGCCCGCGCCTTCTGGGACGAGAGCTGCGTCAGCGTGCCTGCGGGCATGGAACTCTTTGCCCCGAATATCGACCAAGCCTACGAGTCCTGAGGGCGATCCGTTCCCATGAGCGCGAGCGACGATCGCCGGGATCGCTGGACGCCACCGCCACGCGCAGACTGGGCGGAGCGGTTGAATGCCGAAGGGCGCGGCATGGATATCAGCGCCGTCGTGCCCCTCGATGCCGCGAGCCTGATTGACGCCGCCTGTCGCGCCACAGGTCTCGAGGACTTCGGCGATCCCGATTGGGAAGCGCCGTTCCGGGTACTGGTCGAGGCCCTCGAGGCCGAGGCAGAACTCAACCTCACCGGCCGCATCATGTGCCGCAGCGAACTGCTGGTGTTCCTGCAGAACCGACTGCATATCGAGGACTGGTACCGGCGCCATCCCGAGATCGACGAGGAGGAGATCCGCGAGCCGTTGTTCATTGCCGGATTGCCGCGCTCAGGCACCTCTATTCTTTTCGAGCTGCTGGCGCAGGATCCGGGCTTCACGATTCCCGAGACCTGGATGCTCCTGTTCTCCTGCCCGCCGCCAGCGCTCGCCAGCACCGAGGACATCGAGGCACGCATTCAACGCGCCGATCATCTGGTAACGCAGTGGGCCCGCGTGGTGCCGGCCTATGCCGCGATGCATGAGATGGGCGGACGCATTCCCTCGGAGTGCGGCATGATCATGGCCAATACCTTTCTGAGCGAACACTTTCCCGCGCTGCAGCAGACGCCGTCCTACGACGCCTGGCTCTTTACCCATGAGTGGAGTCTCGCCTACCGGTATCACCGCCGCGTCCTGAAGCTGCTGCAATGGCGCGCGGGTGACGCGACGCGCTGGCTGCTCAAGGCGCCGAATCACTTGGGCCACCTGCCCACGCTGTTCGCCACCTATCCGGATGCCCGCGTGGTGCAGACGCACCGCGACCCGCTGAAGTGCATGGCCTCGGCCACCAACCTGCTCGGTTGCCTCTACTGGATGCGCAGCGACAAGGCTTTCGATTCCTCGGCCTTCGAGGATCTGATCATGGGGGCAGCCACGGCTTCGCGCCTCGAGAACGTCATGCGCCAGCGTGATCTCGGCATCGTGCCGGCCGATCGTGTCGTTGATTCGCGCTACCAGCAGCTGATGGACGATCCTCTCGTCGCTGTCCGCGAGCTTTACGCCCGGCTCTCGATGCCCCTCGGGGCAGTGGCCGAGGAGCGCATGTGCGCCTATATCGCCGCCAAGCCCAAGGGAAAGTTCGGGGTCCATCGGTACGAGGCGGGCGATGCCGAGTTCCAGGCGCGAGAGCGCGAACTGTTCAGCGCATACCAGCGGCGTCATGGCGTCCCCGACGAGCGCTGATCCGGGTCGGCGCATCGACCTCGAACCCGGCTGGCTCGCGGAGCTCGGGTCCGAGTTCGAGCAGCCTTACATGCAGCAGTTGCGGGCCTTCCTGATCGCCGAAAAGCGCCGCGGGGTGGAGATCTACCCCGCGGCGGCTAACTGGTTCGCGGCCTTCCGCAGCACGCCCTTCGCCGCCGTGAAAGTGGTGATCCTCGGGCAGGATCCCTATCACGGCCCCGGACAGGCGCATGGCTTGTGTTTTTCCGTGCCGCGGGGCGTTGCACCGCCGCCTTCGCTGGTCAACATCCTTGCCGAGCTCGAGCGCGATCTCGGCCTGCCGCGACCGGCGCACGGTTGCCTTGATCGCTGGGCGAAGCAGGGCGTGCTGCTACTGAACAGTGTGCTCACGGTGGAGCAGGCCCATGCGGCCTCGCATCAAGGCAAAGGCTGGGAGACCTTCACCGATCGCGTGGTGGAGGTGCTGAGTGCCCGGTGCGAGCACCTGGTGTTCATGCTGTGGGGCAGTTATGCCCAACGCAAGGGTCGAATCGTCGACAGGAGCCGGCATCTGGTACTGGTTTCACCGCATCCCTCGCCGCTTTCCGCGTACCGGGGCTTCATCGGCAACGGGCACTTCTCCAGTGCCAACCGCTACCTGGCAGATAACGGCATCGACCCCGTCGACTGGGGTTCAGAGGCCTACTGAAGCGCGGCGATGCTCGCGGCCATGGCTTCGCTCAGATCCTCGGCCTCCATCGAACTCACGTTCGGATCGAGGCCGATGCGACCGAAGGCGCTGACGGTTGTCCAGTCGAGCGTGGCCAGCGGATGCGAGGAGCCCATGTAGCTCTGCAGGTTGGCCACCATCACGATGTCGGTGATATCCACGGCAGCCGGCTTGCGCGCGAAATCGAGGTAGGACAACGGGACTGTCGCGATCTCCGGGGGGAAGGCCCAGGTGTCGAGGATGAGTTTGCCGATCTCGCCGTGCAGCGCCTCGATGAGTTCATCGAGGACATCAAGATCTTTCAGCAGGTTGCGGTCTTCTTCGGCGAAACGGAGGATCGGCAGCGCGCCGATCCGGTGCACCAGGCCGGCGAGCATCACCTGGTCGGGCTTCAGGCGGGTGTAGGTTCGCGCGAGCACGGCGCTGATACCGGCTACCTCGGTGCTGTGGGCCCAGATCTGGCGCATGCGCTCGTCGATGGCATCCGAGGTGGCCTGGAACATCTGTTCCATGGCAAGGCCGACCGCCAGGTTGCAGGAATACTGGATGCCGAGTCGGGCCGCGGCACCCTTGACGTCCGTGACTGGCGAATTGCCGCGCATCAGCGGGCTGTTTGCCACCCGGATCACTCGGGCCGACAGCGCCGCATCGAAGCCGAGTTCACGGGCGAAGGAGGCGATGTCTGAGCGTGGATCCTCGGCGGCATCGCGTATGCGCAGCGCCACCTCGGGGAGCGTCGGCAGCACGATGCGATTGTTCTTGATGGCTTCGATCAGCTGAGCGCGGATCTCATCGACCAGGCTCGACATGGGCATCTCCTTTGGGCGTTGCTGCAGAGGTAGGTCGCAGCGCGCGCCGAGATCATACCTACCCGGTTGTCAGGCCGGCAAACGAAGTGTGTCTCCGGCCTCGCTCAGGAATGCTCCCGAGGGTCCGGTTGCGAGTTCGTCGGCCAGTACGGCAAGCACCTCGCAGCCACCACGCCCGTCCGGCGCCGACTCGACCACGGTTCCCGCAGGCTGAGTGCCCGCGATCAGACTGCTGCCCGGGGGTGGTGGGCTCGCTGCGCCTGTCAGGTGCTGCAGATGACGTTTGACGCCTCCCTTGTAATGCGTGCGCGCCACGATTTCCTGTCCCGTATAGCAGCCCTTGCGGAAGCTCACGCTGCCGTTAGTGTCGTAGCGCAGCATCTGCGGCAGGAAAAGTTCGCGGGTGGCAGCCTGGATCTCGGCGGCATTCGCGCGCACCAGCGCAAGGCGCCAGTCGCTCTCGCTGCCTCCGGGGAGCAACTCTGCCAGGCGCCCGGCCCAGTGCACCGCAGCCTGCGGATCGAGCCAGAGTTCGTGGCGCTGTCCGGCGGCATCGGCCCGGAGCAACACACCACCCTCCACTGGCCTGAGGTGGTCTGCCTCGGCAGGCCAGGTTTGCGCGAGCGCTGCCCGTGCCGCCGTGGAGGGCTCGCCGAGGATGCCGAGGCAGCGCATCGGCGCCTCGACAATGCGAACCCGCGAGAGAGCTCCGTAGCGGGATAGCTGCACGAGGGTTGACTGCAGCAGATCCGCACGCAGCCGCAGCAGCACCTGCTCGGCCGAGGCCTGCCACAGCAGGAAGCTGCAAACCACGCGGCCCTTGGGCGTGCACCAGGCCCCGCCGATCGCGTGCTCCGCGCTCGCCTGGCGCAGGTCGCAGGTGAGCTGCCCCTGAAGGAATTCCGCAGCACGCGCGCCCTCGACAGACAGGAATCCGTAACTCTCGAGGGATATCAGGCATGCTGTTGCGGAGACGGGTGCGAGATTGGTCATGTACAGGCCCGGAGGACAGCGACGCCCGTATAATAGCCACGTTTCATGACTTCCCGGAGATCGCCTGCCATGGACACGTCTGCAGAGAATCAGCGCGTCTACTGGCACAGTCGCCGCGGCATGCTCGAACTCGATCTCGTGCTGATGCCCTTCGCGGAGTTCCGGTACCCCGGCCTCGCGCCGGAGGAACAACTGACCTACCGCCGCTTGCTGGAGGCCGAGGACACCGATATCTTCGACTGGCTGATGCACCGGGCTGCGGCCCCCGACCCCTTACTCGACGCCACCGTGGAGAGCATCCTGGCCTATGGACGGGCCCGAACTGCGAATACCCCTTAGCCCCTCGCGGCGGCTGCTGCTCGCGTTGCTGTTGCTGCACGCGGCCGCCCTCGCCGCACCCTGGTGCGCAAACCTTCCCGATTGGTTGCGTGCGGTGCTTGCCTTGTTCGTCTTCTTCAGTCTGCTGCGGGCCTGGCCCGTGGTCTGGTGGCGCGGTGAACTCGCTCTCGAGGCGCGGGCGGGTGCCTGGAGCCTGCGGCACGATGGCGAGTCGCAGGCCGTTGCCCTGCTGCCCGACAGTACGGTGTGGTCGTGGATGGTCGTGCTGCGACTGCGCTGCGCTGATGGGGTGCGGTCGCTGGTGCTGTTGCCGGATTCGGCCATGCACGCAGACCTGCGTCGGCTGCGGACGCGGCTGCGACTCTGCGAGACGCGATCAGGGCGTGAGGATGGTGTCGAGGGCCTGCGCTGAGGTCTGCGGGTAATCGAGTGTGTAGTGCAGGCCACGGCTCTCGCGCCGCTCGAGCGCGCTGGCGATGATCAGTTCTGCCACCAGCGCCAGGTTGCGCAACTCCACCAGATCCGCGGTGATGCGGTAGTTGCTGTAGTACTCGGCGATCTCCAACTGCAACAGATGGGCGCGGTTCTGAGCGCGTCGCAGCCGTTTGGTGGTTCGCACGATACCGACGTAATCCCACATGAAGCGGCGCAGCTCGTCCCAGTTGTGCGAGATCACCACATCCTCGTCGGAATCGCGCACCTGCGAGGCATCCCAGTCGGGTATCCCGGACGGTGACGAGACCGAGCCGAGTTGCGCGGCGATGCTCTGCGCCGCAGCGCGCGCGAAGACGAAACACTCGAGCAGCGAGTTGCTGGCCATGCGGTTGGCGCCATGTAACCCGGTAAATGCTGTCTCGCCGGCCGCGTACAGACCGGGCACATCGGTCTGGCCCTGCAGGTCTATAAGCACGCCGCCGCAGGTGTAGTGCGCGGCGGGCACCACCGGCAGCGCCTCGCGCGACATGTCGAAGCCAAGTTCCAGGCAGCGGGCATGGATGGTCGGGAAGTGCTCGCGAATGAAGGCCTCGCCCTTGTGCGTGATATCGAGGTAGACGCAGTCGATGCCCAGGCGCTTCATCTCGTGGTCGATAGCGCGGGCAACGATGTCGCGCGGGGCGAGTTCGGCCTGCGGGTGGAAGCGATCCATGAAACGCTCCCCACCCGGCAGGCGCAGCACGCCGCCCTCGCCGCGCACCGCCTCGGACACCAGAAAGCTCTTGGCTCGCGGATGATAGAGACAGGTGGGATGGAACTGGTTGAACTCGAGGTTCGCCACACGGCAACCGGCCCGCCAGGCCATGGCGATCCCGTCGCCCGTCGCGGTATCGGGGTTGGTGGTGTAGAGATAGGCCTTGCTCGCGCCGCCCGTGGCCAGCACCACGAAAGGTGCCGCGAACAGATCGACGGAATTTTTCTCGATGTCCAGGACGTAGGCCCCGCAGCACCGTCCGTCACGGGTTATCAGGTTGACGGCGATGTGCTGCTCGAAGACCTCGATCGATTCGTGGCGGCGGACCTGCCCGCTCAGGGTGTCGGAGACCGCCCGACCCGTGGCGTCGGCTGCATGGATGATACGGCGGTGGCTATGCCCACCTTCCATGGTGAGGTGGAAATCTTCATTGCCATCAGGCGTGACCAGTTTGGTGAAGCCGACGCCCAGATCGACCAGCCACTGGATGCTCTCGCGGCTGTGGCTCACGGTAAAGCGGACCACATCCTCATGGCAGAGTCCGGCGCCTGCGCGGAGCGTGTCTTCCACATGGGCGTCGATGCTGTCGGTGTCATCGAGCACCGCGGCGATGCCACCCTGCGCCCAGGCTGTGGAGCCCTCGTCTAATTTGCCCTTGCAGATGACCGCCACGCGGGCGTGCGCTGCAATCTGGATCGCTACACTCAATCCTGCAGCGCCGCTGCCTATCACCAGCACGTCGTGGGAGTATCGCCGTGGCATGGAGTGGCCCGCTGGAATGAGGCCGGAATATAGCACAGCGCTGCCAGCTCCCCGATTCCGCGTTTCGCGTAGGGATTCCGGCCTTTTCGGGGTCTGCCGCAGGCCGTATAGTCACGGCGTCACATCACCCCGGGGAGTCGGGCCGCTGCATGTCCACCGAGCCGGTGCGCCCCGAGACATCCATGCCCGGCATGCGGGCATGATGCTTCCCGCCGACGACAGCGACGCGCAGCTCGTTGTTCGCGTGCAGCAGGGCGACCGGCGCGCCTTTGATGTGCTGTTTCTCAAGTACCGCCACCGCATCCATTCCCTCGCATCGCGTTTCGTGCGCGATCCCGACGAGGTGCAGGATGTCGTGCAGGAGGCTTTCATCAAGGCCTACCGGGCGCTCGGTTCTTTCCGCGGCGAGAGCGCGTTCTACACCTGGCTCTACCGGATCGCGATCAATACCGCAAAGAATTATCTGGTCGCGCGATCGCGCCGACCGCCCGGCGCGGATATCGACATCGAAGACGCCGAGCAGGTCGATGGGGGCTGGGCGTTACGCGACATCGACGGCCCCGAAAGCCAGCTGATGACCGAGCAGTTGCGCCAGGCTATCGAAGAGGCCATGCGTCGTCTGCCGGAGGATCTGCGGGTCGCACTCACCCTGCGCGAGTTCGACGGATTGAGTTACGAAGAGATCGCCGAGGCGATGCAATGCCCGGTCGGCACCGTGCGCTCCCGGATCTTCCGGGCGCGTGAGGCGGTCGACGCGGAAATTCTACCCCTGCTGCCAGGGAACTAATTCGCGGAGGAGGTATCCGATGAAGGGTAACGAACCGGGAGGCGAGAAAGCCTTGTCAAGAACGACAGAACCCCTGCGAGAAATGGTCTCGGCCCTCGTCGATGGCGAGGCGAGTGATTTCGAAATCCGGCGTCTGCTTGACTCCCTCGAAGACCCGGAGGTCAGGGGTCTTGTCGAGCGCCATTACACGGTGCGTGCGGTCATGCGTCGCGAGGCCTCCGCTTTGTGTCCGCCTGAGCTGACGGCCGCCGTTCTGGCGGCCTTGCACGACGAGGCGCCTCTGGCTGCCTCCGGGGCTGTTGCCCGCTGGCGCACCTGGGCCGGTGGCGCTGCTGTAGCGGCCTCGGTCTGCCTTGTGACAGTGCTCGGTACCCGCATGCTCGCGGACGCGGGTTCTCCCGCGGGATTTGCCGGTAACGCCGTGGCGGCCTCAGGAATGGCCCTGGGTAGCCTGGGTGCACCGGCCATGGTGCCCATGCTCGCGCGCGGCGGTGCGATGCCCGTGGGCCTCGGTTCGCCGCTGCCGCCGGCCGGTTCCGGCGTCGACCGTGCCGCAGAGCTCAGGCTCCGGATGTTCATGCTCGATCACGCCCAGAACGCTTCCTTCAATGGCCCGCAAGGCATGATCCCCTTTGTTCGTGTCGATTCCTCCGAGCAGCCCTGAGCCCATGAAGGCCCGGGTCTGCGGCGCGATCTCCCTGCTGCTTGGTACCAGTGCCGCGTTTGCCGGCGAAGCGGCCTTTCCGCTGCTGGAGCTCATGGCCCGCAACGTGCGCGGAACCAACTACCACGGGGTATTCACGTATCAGGAAGGCCAGCGCACCAGTTCTGCGCGCATCGTGCACACCGTCGTTGATGGCGTGGAACAGGAGAGGCTGCAGGATCTGGACGGCGCAGGCCGGGAGTTTCTGCGGATGCAGCACCCGCTCGACTGCGAGCATGCCGGCCACCGTTTGTTGTCGTCACCGGCCGCGGCTGCCTCGCTGTCGAACCCCGGGATCGCGCAGTTTTATGCCGTCGAAATGGATGGCACCGAGCGCATAGCCAACCGTGAGGGTCGGCGCCTGCGGATCAGCCCGCGCGATCCCTACCGCTACGGCATGACTCTGGTGCTAGACACCGACAGTGCGCTGCCTCTGAAGGCCGAGACCACCGATGGAGCGGGCCGGGTGCTGGAGCGTGTCCAGTTCGTCGAGCTGGTCGTTGGTGGAGCCATTCCCGCGGCTGAGATGTTTAGCACTGCGCCCGGCGCTCGGATCGATGCCTCGCATGCCGTCTTGCACAACGATGAGGCGAAAAGTTTTTCCTGGAGCGTGTCCTGGCTGCCGCCGGGCTTCGCCGAGAGCGCCCGGGAGCGCCGCCAGGGCGACTCCGGCCTGGAGGTCGAGACCCGTATGTTCACCGATGGCCTTGCGGTGTTCAGTGTGTTTGTCGAACACCAGTCCGACGCCGACGTGACGGGCCCGGGCCAGGCCGCACAGGGGGCGACAGTAGCCTATGTCACCCCGCGGCTGCCCGAGGGCGTGGTCACGGTGGTTGGCGAGATTCCCCCCGAAACCGCTCGCCTGGTTGCCAATGCCGTGAGTTTCGCCGCCCCCTGAGTCCCTTTTGTTCCCGTTCTACGGAGTCGCCATGAAGCGTGTCTGGTCTGTTGTCGTCGCTGTGTTCGCCCTTGCGTTGCTCTCTGCTGCTCCGTTGCAGGCTGCCGATCTGCCGGACTTCAGACAGATCGTTCGGCAGAATTCCGGTGCGGTCGTCAAAATTCTGAGCTCACAGCGGGCTCAGCAGGGGGCGGGCGGCACGCCGCAGGACATCGACCCTCGCCAGCTCGAACAGTTGCCCGATATCTTTCGCCATCTCTTGGAGCAGCGTGGCCAGCGCGAGCCGCGCGAGCGCCAGGCTATGGGCTCGGGGTTCATCACCTCGCAAGATGGCTACATCCTCACCAATCACCACGTGGTCGATGGCGCCGACTCGGTGACGGTCCGGCTCAATGACCGTCGCGAGTTCGAGGCCAAGGTGATCGGCAGTGACAAGCGCAGCGATTTAGCGCTGCTCAAAATCGATGCTACGGGCCTACAGACAGTCACGCTTGGTGACTCCGAGGCCATAGAGGTTGGTGAGTGGGTGCTGGCCATTGGCTCACCCTTCGGGCTCGACTACTCGGTTAGCGCAGGCATCGTGAGTGCGCGCGGTCGCAGCCTCCCGACCGAGACGGGCGACAACTATGTGCCATTCATCCAGACCGATGTAGCCATCAACCCGGGTAACTCGGGCGGACCGCTGTTCAACCTGAAAGGGGAGGTGATTGGCATCAACTCGCAGATCTACACGCGCTCGGGTGGCTCGATCGGCTTGTCCTTCGCCATTCCCATCGAGGTTGCGCGCGATGTGGCGCAGCAGTTGCGCGAGACCGGCGCGGTAGTCCGCGGCTGGCTTGGTGTAGGCATCCAGGATGTCGATCGCAACCTCGCTGAAAGTTTCGGCCTCGACCGCCCGATGGGAGCCCTGATCTCCCAGCTGGAACCTGGCGGCCCGGCCGAGAAGGCCGGCATCAAGGTCGGTGACGTGATCGTCGAGCTTGATGGGCGGGAGGTCGGTGAGTCCGCCGATCTGCCGCATGCGGTCGGCCTGATCAAGCCCGGTACCCGGGTCGCGGTGAAGCTCTTCCGTGAGGGCAAGCCGCGGAGCCTTGATGTGGAGGTTGGCAAACTCGCCGGCGATGAGCCGCGGGATATCGCCGCCGCTGGAGGGGCCGGAGACCGCATAGGCCTCGAGGTGGAGGACTTGAGCGATCAGCAGAAAGCCCGCATGCGGCTTGCCGGCGGCGTGGTCGTGCGCAGCGTCTTGCCGGGCAAGGCTGCTGCTCGCGCCGGGCTCATGCCGGGAGACATCATCGCTCAGGTGGGTAATGAGCCGGTCAGGAGTACGGCTGACTTCGAGTCGATCGTCGATGCGCTCCCGGCCAATATCCATGTGCCGCTGCGCCTGATCCGGCGCGGCCAGGCGGGGTTCATTGCGCTGCGAATCGAAGAGTGAGGACGGGCCCTCGGGTAGTATTGCGCGCTCCGGAACGGGGCCAGCCGGGCTGCTCTCACGTAGAGTAGTCGGCTGACCAATTCCCCTCCCCGGCACGTGGTGATGCGCTCGTGACTGCCCTCTCCCATATCCGCAATTTTTCGATCATCGCTCATATCGATCACGGCAAATCCACGCTGGCTGATCGCTTCATCCAGACCTGCGGAGGCCTGAGTGAGCGCGAGATGCAGGCGCAGGTCCTCGACTCGATGGACATCGAGCGCGAGCGCGGCATCACCATCAAGGCCCAGAGTGTCACCCTTGACTACATCGCGCGCGACGGCCTCACTTACCAGTTGAATTTCATCGATACCCCCGGGCACGTGGACTTCGCCTACGAGGTCTCGCGTTCGCTGGCAGCCTGCGAGGGCGCCTTGCTGGTGGTCGATGCGGCGCAGGGAGTGGAGGCGCAGTCCGTCGCCAACTGCTATACGGCGATCGAGCAGGGTCTGGAGGTGCTCCCGGTCCTGAACAAGATGGATCTGCCGCAGGCAGAGCCCGAGCGCGTCATCAAGGAGATCGAGGAGATCATCGGCATCGACGCCACGGATGCCTGCCGCGTGAGCGCGAAGAGCGGGCTCGGGGTGGACGAGTTGCTGGAGGAGCTGGTTCGCGTTATCCCGCCGCCCAAGGGTGATCCCGATGCGCCGCTCCAGGCGCTCATCGTGGATTCTTGGTTCGACAGCTATCTCGGCGTAGTCTCGCTGGTTCGCGTGGTGAACGGGACCCTGCGACCAGGCGAGAAAATCATCACCAAGTCCATCGGGCGCGCGCACGAGGTCGACCAGGTCGGGGTCTTCACCCCCAAGCGTGTGCGGCGCTCCGTCCTGCGGGCGGGCGAGGTGGGTTTCGTGGTCGCGGGGATCAAGGACATCCAGGGCGCGCCGGTAGGCGACACGCTCACGCACAACAAAACCCCCGGCGTAGCCGCGCTGCCGGGATTCAAGAAGGTGAAGCCGCAGGTCTATGCGGGCGTGTTCACGGTCAACTCTGAGGATTACGAGTCCTTTCGAGATGCACTGGCAAAGCTCACGCTGAACGACGCCTCGCTGTTCTACGAGCCTGAGACTTCGGACGCGCTGGGTTTTGGTTTTCGCTGCGGATTCCTCGGCATGCTCCACATGGAGATCATCCAGGAGCGTCTCGAGCGTGAATACGATCTCGACCTGATCACCACCGCACCCACCGTGGTCTACGAGATCGAGACCACCGGCGGCGAGATCGTGATGGTCGACAACCCGTCGCGGCTGCCGGATCCGGCGCGCGTTGCCGAGATGCGCGAGCCCATCGTGCGCGCGAACATTCTGGTGCCGCAGGACTATGTGGGCGCTGCGATCAACCTCTGCGTCGAGAAGCGCGGCGTGCAGAAAGACATGCAGTTTCTCGGTCGGCAGGTCTCGCTTACCTGGGAGTTGCCGCTCTCCGAGGTGGTGCTCGATTTCTTCGACCGGCTGAAGTCGCTTACCCGTGGTTACGGATCTCTCGACTACAGCTTCGAGCGTTTTCAGGCGGCCAATCTGGTCAAGCTTGACGTGCTGATAAATAGCGAGAAAGTCGATGCGCTGGCGATCATCGTGCACCGCGACCAGGCCCATTACCGCGGCCGGGCGCTGGTCGAGAAAATGCGCGAGCTGATCCCGCGCCAGATGTTCGACGTCGCGATACAGGCGGCGATCGGTTCGCACATCATCGCGCGGCAGACGGTCAAGGCGCTGCGCAAGAACGTCACCGCCAAGTGTTACGGCGGCGACGTCACGCGGAAGAAAAAGCTCCTCGAGAAGCAGAAAGAGGGCAAGAAGCGCATGAAGCAGGTCGGTCGCGTCGAGATTCCGCAGTCGGCCTTCCTTGCCGTGCTCAAGGTCGACTCCTGAGGGATCCCGGAACACATGGATATCAACTACCCCCTGATACTGGTCGTACTGACAGCCGTTGCCTTCGCCATCTGGCTGCTCGATCGCCTTGCCCTGGCGCCGCGCCGGGCCCGACGCGGTGCCGGTCTGCGCCAGCGCTTCCCGGGATGGGAGCAGCAGGGTTCCGCCGATGCTTTGGGCTATGCCGCAGAGGCCTCGCGGGCCCTGCGCGAGCCGCTGGCGGTGGAATATGCACGCTCCTTCCTGCCGGTGCTGGCCGCGGTGCTGGTGCTGCGCAGCTTCCTCTTCGAGCCGTTCCAGATACCCTCGTCTTCAATGGTTCCCACGCTGCTGGTGGGCGACTACATCCTGGTCAACAAGTTCACCTGGGGCATTCGCCTTCCGGTGCTGAACACCAAGGTGATCGAGCTGGGACAGCCCCGGCGCGGTGACGTGATGGTGTTCTTTCCGCCCAACCGCCCCGAGTACTTCATCAAGCGTGTGATCGGCCTGCCGGGTGACCGCATCGCCTACCGCGGCAAGGTGCTCTACGTGAACGGCGAGGAGGCGCCCCAGGAGCTCATGATGCAGATGCCGCCGGCAGCACCCACCTACCAGATCCTCGAGGAGAATCTGGACGGCGCGCATCACGTGATGCGCAAGGAGCTGCTGCGCAGCGGACCCGACAATTTCGAGATCACGGTAGAGCCGGGGCATTACTTCATGATGGGCGACAACCGCGACAACAGCAGCGACAGCCGCGTCTGGGGTCAGGTGCCCGAGGCCAACGTCGTCGGCAAGGCTTTTGCCATCTGGATGCACTGGGACAGTTTCTTCAGTCTCCCGGATTTCTCCCGGGCGGGCATGATCCGCTGACTGCGTCTACACTCCTGATCGACTCGGCAAAATCGGACACAGGCACATGGCTCACACCGGCAGGAGACTGCAGCAAGGCATGTCGGCATGGCAGATTCTGCTCGTGCTGCTGGTGGTGGGGCTAAGCCTTACCATTGCGGTTGCCATCGGGCCTCGCTTCATTACCAATTTCTCTGTGCAGTCGACCATCAAGTCGCTGCAGACCGAGCCTGAGCTCGCGCAGAAGTCGGTCATGGAGATCCGCCAGGCCATCGAGCGTAAGTTCGACGTGAACCAGATCGACGTCGTTCAGGCGGTTTGCCGCGACAAAGAGAAAGCCTGCCTCAAGATCGAGAAAACCAAGACCATGCTGCGCATCGATGGCAATTACGAGGCGCGTGTCCACGTCATTGCCAATATCGACGCCGTGGTGGTCTTCAAGGACAATTTTGTCGAGATCCCCATCCCCGGTGCCGGTGGCTGAGCCAGGCCGCCCGATCGGCGGCAGTTTCGAGGCGTCACTCGGTCACCGCTTTTCCCGGAGAGACCTGCTGGAGCTGGCGCTCACGCACCCGAGTTTCGGCGCCACGCACAACGAACGGCTCGAATTCCTCGGCGACGCGTTGCTGAACCTCGGGGTCGCCGCAGAACTCTATACGCGCTACCCGGATTTGCGCGAAGGCCAGTTGAGCCGGCTGCGCGCGAACCTGGTGCGGCAGGAAACCCTCGCAATAGTTGCCCGCAAGCTCGGTATCGGCGCGCGTCTGCGCCTTGGCAGCGGTGAGGCCTCGGCGGGCGGGCGCGACCGCGACTCGATCCTGGCCGATGCCGTCGAGGCCCTGATCGCCGCCATCCAGCTGGACGCCGGAACGGAGGCGGCACTCGCCGCGGTGTCGCGTTGGTTCGGACCGCTCCTGGATGCGCAAGACCCTGCCGTCTCGCACAAGGACCCCAAGACCGAGCTGCAGGAGTTCCTGCAGGCGCGACGACAGCAGCTGCCGCGCTACGAGGTGCTCGCGATGCCCGATCCCGCCGGTGGCGACTGCCGCATCGAGTGCCATGTCGAGGGTCTGGATACACCGGTCGGCGGCACTGGCCGTAATCGCCGCCTTGCCGAGCAGCAGGCCGCGCGCCTCGCGCTCGAACGCCTGCAACAGTCACGGGGAAGCACTCTATGAAACCGACACGCTGCGGGCTGGTCGCCATTGTGGGGCGCCCCAACGTGGGCAAATCCACGCTGCTCAATCACTTGCTGGGCCAGAAAATCAGCATCACCTCGCGCAAGCCGCAAACCACGCGTCACCGGATTCTCGGGGTGAGCACGCGTGACGAACTGCAGATCATCTACGTCGACACCCCCGGTCTGCACCGTGGCGAGGGCCGGGCCCTCAATCGGGCCATGAATCGCGCGGCGCTCAGTGCCATGCGCGATGTCGATCTGGTGCTCATGGTGGTCGATCGCGCACGCTGGACCGACGACGATGAGCGGGTGCTTGCTGAAGTGCAGACCAGCGGCAAGCCGGCGCTACTTCTGCTGAACAAGGTCGATCGCCTGGAGGACAAGGCAGAGCTGCTGCCCCAGATTGCCCGTTTGGGCGAGATGAACCTGTTCCAGGCCGTACTGCCGGTCTCAGCCTTGCGCGGACACAATCTCGAGGCTCTCGAGAAGCAGATCGCCGACTCCCTGCCCGAGGCACCCCATCTTTTTCCCCCCGACCAACTCACTGACCGCAGCGAGCGCTTTCTGGTCGCCGAGATCGTGCGCGAGAAACTCATGCGCCAGCTCGGCGCCGAGTTGCCGTACGCCAACGCGGTGATGATCGAGGAGTACAGCGAGCGCGAGCGCAGCACCCATATCGGTGCCGTGATACTGGTCGAGAAAGAGGGCCAGAAGGCCATCGTGATCGGGCAGGGCGGCGACCGGCTGAAGCGCGTGGGCCAGGAAGCGCGTATCGACATCGAGAGGCTGATCGGCCGCAAGGTCATGCTGCGGCTGTGGGTCAAGGTACGCGGCGGCTGGGCTGACGACGAGCGCGCGCTCGCGAGCCTCGGTTACCGCGAGGACAACTGAGCCCGTGAGCGTCGCCGTGCGGGTCGACCGCCAGCCCGCTTTCGTACTCCATAGCCGCGCTTACCGCGAGAGCAGTCTGCTGCTCGATCTGCTGACGCGCGATTTCGGACGCATCGGCGTGGTGGCGCGCGGCGCTCGCGGTTCCAGGAAGGGCCTTGGCAGCCTGCTGCAGCCTTTCCAGTCACTGGTGATTTCCTGGTCCGGGCGGGGCGATCTGAAGACGCTCACCGGCGCCGATCGGGCGGCTTTCCTGCCCATGGTCGCGGGGGAACGGCTGTTCAGTGCGCTTTACATAAACGAGGTGCTGGTCCGGGCGCTGGCGCCGCAGGATCCGCACGCGGCGATCTTCGATGCCTATGCCGCACTCCTGCCAGGACTCGCGGAGGCAGCCGATCACGAGCCGCTGCTGCGGGAGTTCGAACTGCTGTTGCTGCGCGAACTCGGCTACGGCGTGGATCTTCGCTTCGAGGCCTCGGGCGGTGAACTGCTCGAACCCACGGCCTTCTACGGCTTTGACCCCGAGATCGGCTTTGTCTCGCAGCCTCCCGGCATTGACGTGACCCACGCCTATCCCGGCTGGGCGATCGTGGCGATGGCTGCGGGCGACTACGCTGATCCGGTCACCCGGCGCCTTGCCCGGCGGCTCATGCGCGAGGCGCTGGGCACTGTGATTGGCGAGCGCCCCCTGCGCAGCCGTGAGTACTTCCGCCCTGCGCGCGCGCCGGTATCATGGGAGCCGGAATCCGATCGGTAGCAAGCCCATGAAGACGCCTCCGGAACACCGGCCACTTGACGCGGCACCCGGCGCCGAGTTCCCCACTGTGGAGTCCACCGTGGGCGCCACGCCGCTGGTGCGCCTGCAGCGCATGACGGCGGGGCGCGGCAACACCATCCTCGGTAAGCTCGAGGGCGATAACCCCGCCGGATCGGTGAAGGACCGGCCGGCTCTCGGCATGATTCTCGGTGCCGAGCAGCGCGGCGAGATCTGCCCCGGCGACACCCTGATCGAGGCAACCAGCGGTAACACCGGCATCGCGCTCGCCATGGTCGCCGCGATGCGCGGCTACAAGATGGTGCTGATCATGCCCTCGCACATGAGCACCGAGCGCAAGCTCTCCATGAGCGCCTATGGCGCCGAACTGATCGAGGTGAGTCGCGAGGGAGGCATGGAAGAGGCGCGCGATCTGGCGCTACGCATGCAGGCAGAAGGGCATGGCAAGGTGCTCGACCAATTCGCCAACCCTGACAACCCGCTGGCCCACTACCGCAGCACCGGGCCCGAACTCTGGGAGCAGACCGGGGGCCGGATCACGCATTTCGTGAGCTCCATGGGCACCACCGGCACCATCATGGGCGTGTCGCGCTACCTGAAGGAGCGCAACCCCGATATCTGCATCGTGGGACTCCAGCCTGAAACCGGCGCCAGCATTCCCGGGATCCGTCGCTGGCCTGAGGCCTACCTGCCCCGCATCTTCGAGCCGGCGCGTGTCGATCTGGTGCTCGATATCGGCCAGTCGGAGGCCGAGCAGACCATGCGCCGTCTCGGGCGGGAGGAGGGAATCCTCTGCGGTGTGTCGGCGGGGGGGGCTGTGGCCGGTGCGCTACGTGTTGCGGCAAGCACCGAGAACGCACTCATCGTTGCGATCATCTGCGACCGCGGCGACCGTTACCTCTCCACTGGCGTGTTCGGCGCCGCCTGAGCGGCGCGGCGCAGATGGTCCGGATCCGCGAGGCCCACTCTCTCCCTCAAAGCCTGCCTGATACGGCGGCGGGGGTGCTCGAGGCCATCGCCTCGCTGCGCCTGCGTGGTGAAACGCAACGGCTGCAGACTGCGATCGAGGGCGTGTTTGCCCTCTACCCTGCGCAAGCTGGCACCGGGCCCTCGCCGCGCCTGCGCACCGCTCTGGACATACTCGAGATCCTCGCGCTGCTCGGGCTGGACGACGAGGCGCTGGTGGCGGGGTTGTTTTGCGTGCCCATGCTCGAGGGCAAGCTCTCGCTGGAAACGATCCGCGGGGCCGAAGGCGAGACCTGCGCGCGACTGCTCGCGGGCGTGCAGCGCATGGATGCCCTCCATGTGGGTCCCGATGAGGGTGCCGGTCGCGGCAGCCTTGCCAGCCGTGAGCGTCAGGGCGAGAAGCTCCGGCGCATGCTGGTGTCGCTGATCGATGATCCACGCGTCGCGCTGGTGAAACTCGCCGAGCGCGTGCAGGCGCTGCGTTCGCTCGGTACACGCGACACCGGGCCCGTCGCGGTGAAGCTCGCCCGCGAGGCGATGGACATCTACGCCCCGCTCGCGCATCGCCTGGGCGTAGGGCAGATCAAGTGGGAGATCGAGGATCTCGCTTTTCGCCATATCCACCCCGCAGAGTACCGTCGCATCGCCGCGCTGCTCGATGAGCGTCGCACTGATCGCGAGCGTTTCATCGGGGAGGCCTCGGCGCGGCTGGGTGCCGCACTGGCGGCAGCCGGCATCGAGGCGCATGTCTCGGGCCGCGTGAAACACCTCTACAGCATCTGGCGCAAGATGCAGCGCAAGGGGCTCGAGATCTCCGAGGTCTACGATGTCCGCGCGCTGCGCGTGATGGTGGCGGGGCCCACGGAATGTTATTCCGCCCTCGGCACCGTCCACGGCCTGTGGCGCAACCTTCCGGGTGAGTTCGATGACTACATCGCCAATCCCAAGCCAAACGGCTATCGCTCGCTGCACACTGCCGTGATGGGGGAGGGTGGCAAGGTACTCGAAGTGCAGATCCGTACGGCCGACATGCACCGCGAGGCCGAGTTCGGCATTTGCGCCCACTGGCATTACAAGGGCGTGGATGCCCGCGACGGAGCCGGTGGCTACGCCGAAAAAATCGGCTGGCTGCGACAGGTACTCGGTTGGGGAGAGGAACTCGACGCTGGCGACATCGTCTCCGAACACCTGCGGCGCGAGGCGGGCGAGGAGCGTGTGTATGTGCTCACGCCGGAGGGTCACGTAGTCGATCTGCCGCGTGGCGCGACGGCGGTGGATTTCGCCTATCAGGTGCACACCGAACTCGGTCATCGCTGTCGGGGCGCACGCGTCGACGGTCGCATCGTCAGCCTGGAGCATCCGCTTGCCACCGGCGAACGTGTCGAGATCATGCGCGGCAAGGTGGCTGCCCCCAACCGGGAGTGGCTTCGTTCGGGCAACGAGTTCGTCCACACGGCCCGCGCGCGCGCCAAGATCCGGCACTGGTTTCGCGAGCAGGATCGCGAGCAGCACCTGGGGGTCGGGCGCAGTATCCTCGAGCGGGAGCTGAAGCGTCTGTCTATCCCCGCACCGCCGCTTGCCGCGCTGGCGCGCTCGCTCGGGCAACCCGCGGCCGAGGACCTGCTGGAAGGCCTGGGACGCGGCGATATCACTACGGCGCAATTGCTCGGCGCGCTGGCGCCTGCCGAAGCCGACACGCTGCCGGCGCAACCGGTCCGGCCAGCGCCACGGCCGACGGGCAAGGCTGCAGTCACAGTTGCCGGCGTCGACAACCTCCTCACGCAGTTCGCCGGCTGCTGCCGGCCGCTTCCCGGGGATGCGATATCCGGCTACGTCACCGGTGGTCGTGGCGTGAGCGTGCACCGCGCCGACTGCAGCAAACTGCTCTCGCTTGCCCGCAGTGCGCCCGCGCGCATCATGGAGGTCGCCTGGCAGGGCGAACAGCCGCGGCTGCACGCCGTTGCCGTGAAGGTGGTGGCGCAGGACCGGCCCGGACTGCTGCGCGATCTGGTGAACCTGCTGGGCAACGAGCGCATCAACGTGCTGGACCTGGGCACCACGGTGGACCGCCACCGTCGCCTCGCGACCGTGCGTCTCACCATCGAGATCGGCTCGCTGGGGGCTCTGGGTCGCATGCTCGAGCGTATCCGCCGCATCGACGGCGTGGTTAGCGCCGTCCGTCATCTCGAATGAACCCACCACCGGAGACATCCATGTCACGTCACGGCTTTGCGGATCTGCGCGAACTCATGCGTCGCCTGCGCGACCCGGAGACCGGCTGCCCTTGGGATCTCGCCCAGGATGCGCGGAGCCTGGTGCGGCACACACTCGAGGAAGCCTATGAACTGGCCGATGCCGTGGAGCGCGGCGAGCCCGAGGAGGTGCGCGATGAGCTGGGAGACTATCTTTTTCAGGCGGTCTTCTACGCCCAGATCGCCGCCGAGCGGGGTGATTTTGACCTCGATGATGTGAGCGATGCCATTGTCCGCAAGCTCCTGCGCCGGCATCCGCACGTGTTTCCCGATGGAACCCTGGCCAGTGTCCGGGCGCCCGGTCCGATCCCCGACACGGCCGGCATCAGGGAGCGCTGGGAGAGCATCAAGCAGGAAGACCGTCATGCACGTGCCCGCTTCGGGGCGCTGGACGATGTGCCTGCCAATCTGCCGGCTCTCGCCCGTGCCGAAAAATTGCAGCGGCGAGCCGCCCGCGAAGGCTTCGACTGGCAGCACCGGGACGGCGTACTGGAGAAGCTCGACGAGGAAGTGGCTGAGCTCGTCGAGGCGATGCAGGCGGGCGATACGAAGGCCTGCGAGGACGAGCTCGGGGACCTTTTGTTCACCTGCGTGAACCTCGCGCGGCATCTTGGCGTAGATGCCGAGTCTGCGCTGCGGCACGCCAGCGCCAAGTTCGAGCGGCGTTTCCGGGCCATGGAGAGCGTCGTTGGCGAGCGGGGCGAGGCGCTCGCGGGCCGTGAGCCCGAGGTTCTGGATGCGCTGTGGCGCGAGGCGAAGGTGCGGGTCGGGTAGCCCGGCGGCTTGTTTAGGGCCCCGCGGGTCTGTAATGTCCGCGTCATAACGATTCAGTAACGGGTCTGCGCAGCACATTTAGTGCATGTGGGCCCTCCGCAGCTTCGGAGATATCTCATGCGCGTCATCCTTCTGGGGGCCCCCGGCGCAGGCAAGGGCACCCAGTCCCGCTTCATCATGGAGCACTTCGGCATCCCGCAGATTTCCACGGGAGACATGCTGCGCGCGGCCGTGAAAGAAGGCTCGGCACTCGGGTTGCAGGTCCGTGACGTCATGGCCAGCGGCCAGCTGGTGTCCGATGACCTCATTATTGCCCTGGTCAAGGAGCGCATCAGGAATCCCGATTGTGCCCGGGGTTTTCTGTTCGACGGGTTCCCGCGCACCATTCCCCAGGCAGAGGCTCTGCGCAACGCCGGCATCGCCATCGATCACGTGGTGGAGATCGATGTACCTGACGGTGTCATTATCGATCGACTCACGGGCCGCCGGGTGCATGCCGCCTCCGGGCGCGTCTATCACGTGACACACAATCCCCCGCGCGTGTCCGGTCATGACGACGAGACCGGCGACGAACTCGTCCAGCGCGAGGACGACAAGGAAGCCACGGTGCGCGAGCGCCTCTCGGTCTATCATTCGCAGACGGCCCAACTGGTTGGCTATTACGGTTCTCGCGGCTCCAACGGCACGCATTACCACCGTATCGGCGGCGTGGGTGCGGTCGATGTAATCCGCGCCCAGTTGCTGGACGCGCTGTCCGCCTGAACACCGCAGCGCGTTTTCTCCCACTCTGGATTGCCGCATGAGCAAGGACCAAACCTTGTTGCCCGCATGGGCCCCCGACACGGCTGTGATGCTGGTGAACCTGGGCACGCCGCGCGCGCCCACCCGCGCGGCGGTCAGCGCGTTCCTGGCTGAGTTCCTCTCTGACCGTCGCGTCGTCGAGCTGCCGGCGCTGCTGTGGCAGCCGATCCTGCGCGGCATCGTGATCCCCCTGCGGGCGGCCCGCGTGGCCCATGCCTACGAGACCATCTGGGATGGCGACTCACCGCTGCGCGCGGTGAGCGAACGCCAGCGTGCCGCACTGCAGGATGCGCTGCGGGATACGCTGGGCGATCGGGCGCCCTGGGTCCGGCTTGCCATGAGTTACCAGGGTCCGGTCATCTCAGACGTGTTGCGCGAAATGCTCGAGGCGGGCGTGCAGCGCGTCTGTGTGCTGCCGCTCTATCCACAGTACTCGGCCACCACCACCGCAGCGGTCTTCGACCAGGTCGCGCGCTTCATGCAGGCCTCGCGTCCTCTGCCGCATTTCGCCCTGGTGCGCGACTACCACGACCATCCCGGCTACATCGAGGCACTGGCGGCGAGCGTGCGCGAGTACCGCGCGACGCACGGCAACTCCGGGCACCTCCTGCTGTCTTTCCATGGCATTCCGGAGGTCAACGTCCGCAAGGGTGACCCCTATCAGCAGCAGTCGCTGCGCACCGGCGAGTTGCTTGCCGAGGCGCTGCAGTTGCGGCCTGAAGAATGGACGCTGGCATTCCAGTCACGGTTCGGTCGCCAGAAATGGCTGCAGCCTTATACCGACGAGACGCTGCGCCGGCTCGCGCGCGAGGGCATCGACGCGGTGGACGTGATCTGTCCGGCCTTCTCCGCCGACTGCCTCGAGACGCTCGAGGAAATGGCCATTGCCAATCGCGAGTTGTTCATCGAAAGCGGTGGGCGCGAGTACCGTTATATCCCCTGCCTGAACGAACGCGCCGATCACGTCGCCATGCTGGCCGCGGTAGCGCGTGCTGCGCTCGGGATCAGCTGATCGTCGCCGCGGATTGCTCGTAATTTCGGGCGTGTGCTATGGTCTCTTCGACTCTGCATCGAAGCGTATCGACAGCGTCCACGACCGATAAACACGAGGAGTCTCAGGATGGCCACGAAACCCGCGAAAAAAGCCGTTAAAAAACCTGCCGCCAAGAAGCCGGCTGCAGCCAAGGCAGCGCCCAAAAAGGCAGCGGCCAAGAAGAAGCCCGCGAGCAAGAAGAAGCCTGCACCGACGCTTGCCGAGCGCGTGATGCAGCTTGAGAAAGACGCCGAGAAAGCCCTCAAGGGACTTGCCAAGGATCTCGAGAAACGCGCCCGTGCCGATTTGGGCAAGCTCGTCGAGAAAACCAAGGCTGCGTTCGTGAAGCAGCGTGCGCGTCACAACGCCAAGCGCCTTGCCGAGGCGAAGAAGCGTCATGCGGCCAAGCTTGCCGCAACCAAGAAAAAGGGTGCCAAGCGCAAGCCTGCGGCACGCAAGCCCAAGGTTGCAGCGCCTGTTGTCGCGCCGGCGGCACCAGCGGCAGTAGCTGCGGCCTGAACTCCGCGGCGAGAGCCCCCCGGGCCCGCGTGATCGGTATGCCGATCCGCGGGCCTTTCTGTTTTACCGCCACTCACCTCCCAGAAGTGACGCGCCGATGCCCCTGATCCTCGCCATCGAGGCCTCCGGCCCGCGCTGTTGCGTGGCACTCGGTGATGGTCGATTCCTCCTCGAACGCAATCTTGAGCGACCGCGCGAACACCATGCGCTGATACTGCCGCTCGCGGCAGAACTGCTGGCCGAGGCGGGTCTCTCGCCGCAGGCGCTGGATGCGATCGCGTTCGGACGCGGCCCGGGTTCCTTCACCGGTGTTCGTATCGCCGTAGCCTTTGCCCAAGGCTTGGGTTTCGCGTTGTCCCGTCCGCTGATTCCGGTGTGCTCGCTGCAGGCTATCGCGCTTGATGCGCATCTCGAGGCCTCCTGCCGGGGTGTCGAGACGCATGTCGCCGTGGCCGTTGATGCGCACATGGGCGAGATCTACTGCGCGGCCTTCGTACGACACGGCGATGACGTCTTGCCGCTTCCGCTGCCGCCGCTGGCCCGGGTCGACGGCTATGCCTTCCCTGAGGCGTGCGATCCCGCTACCACCGTGTTGGCGGGCGATGGCTGGACGCAGTACCCCTCGATTCGTCCGCCTGATGCGCGACTCGATGACGCCGCGGGCCCCGCCGCAGCCCGCGTGCTGACCATCGCAGCGGCGCTGGATCCGGCCTTCTGGATCGCCGCCCGGGACGCCGAACCCGCTTATGTGCGCGGCGTCTCGGCCTGGAAGACCCGCGAGGCCCAGGCCGCATCCCGTGGCTGAGTTCGGGAACATCTGCTGATATACTCGCGCCGCCCCTTCGGTCGGGATACTTGGCAACGGTGGCTATCGGAATTGGGTCCACAGCATCCGGCGTGGGCGGCTTCGGGCTCGAGGCCCAGCGCGCTGCGCTGTCTGCGCGTCGTCGCGAGGCGACGGAGGCCCGCGAAGAGCCTGCCCCCGATTCCTTCTCCCGCGTCGAGGCAGAGCCCCTCTCCGCTCAGCGCATCAGCGAAGTCGCCCCCGCACGCGAGGCGCGTCCTGAGCGTATCCGTCTCAGCCAGGTGGTCGACGAGGCTGTCCGCCCCGGCATAGCGGCCTATCTGAACGTCAAGAACGGCACCCTCACCGATCCGTCTTACGGCGAATTGCTGGGCATCGATATCTACGTCTGAGGCGCGTCGCGCGCCCCCTTTCAGGAGTTGCGGATGGCATCACTGGCCTTCGTCGGTCTGGGCGTCATGGGGTTCCCGATGGCCGGGCATCTGGCCCGCGCCGGTCATGCCGTATCGGTATTCAATCGTGATCACACCAAGATTTCTCGCTGGCGGGAAGCCCACGCCGGTACTGCAGCTGCCAGCGCCCGGCAAGCGGTAGAAGGCGCAGAGGCCGTTTTCCTGTGCCTGGGCAATGACGCCAGCGTTCGTGAGGTCGTGCTCGGTCCGCAGGGCCTGCTCGACGCGATGGCGCCGGGCGCGGTCTTGGTCGACCACACCACCGCATCGGCCGAGTTGGCGCGTGAGTTGGCCCTGACATGTGCCGCGCGAGGCATCGGTTGGCTCGATGCACCGGTCTCGGGCGGTCAGGTCGGAGCAGAGAACGGCAAACTCACGATCATGTGCGGTGGCGAGTCGCAGGCCTTCGCTGCCGTCGAGGAATTTCTCGGATGCTACGCGCGCTGTGCGAGGCTGCTGGGGCCCGCCGGTGCCGGGCAGCTCGCCAAGATGGTCAACCAGATCTGCGTTGCGGGCATCGTGCAGGGCCTTGCCGAGGGGCTGCATTTCGCGCAGGCCTCGGGCCTCGATGCCGGTGCCGTGGTCGAGGTGATTCGCCAGGGCGCTGCGCAGTCCTGGCAGATGGAAAACCGCTACGCAAGCATGCTCGAGGGGCGCTTTGATTTTGGATTCGCCGTCGACTGGATGCGCAAGGATCTGGGTATCGTGCTGGAGGAGTCGCGGCGCAACGGCAGCAGCCTGCCGCTGACTGCCTTGGTCGACCAGCTCTACGCTGAGGTCCAGGCAATGGGTGGCCGCCGTTGGGATACCTCCAGCCTGCTCGCGCGACTCGAACGCAACCGTGACGGCGGAGGACGCCTCGAATGAAAGATCTGCAGGCATTCAACACGGGCTTGCTCGATTTCATCGCCGAGTCACCGACGCCCTTCCATGCGGTGCGCGCGCTCTCTGCGCTGCTCGCCGAGCACGGATTCCGCGAACTGGCCGAGGAGGATTCCTGGGCGCTGGAGGCGGGCGGGCGTTACTTCGTGCGACGTAATGGCTCTTCCCTGATCGCCTTCGTGAAAGGCCGCAGCGCAGCCACCGATACCGGCCTGCGGCTGGTGGGTGCCCACACCGACAGCCCCTGCTTGAAACCCAAGCCGCGGCCGGAATTGCGCCGCCATGGCTATCTGCAGTTGGGTGTCGAGGTATACGGCGGCGCGCTCCTCAATCCCTGGTTCGACCGCGAGCTGTCGCTGGCCGGACGCGTGAGTTTCGGCTGTGCCGATGGTGTAGGGCATGCGTTGATCGATTTCGATGCGCCCATCGCGGTGATTCCCAGTCTGGCGATTCATCTCGACCGCTCGGCGAACGAGGGCCGCGCCATCAATGCACAGACGCACCTGCCGGTGCTGCTCTGCGCCGAGGCGAGCGAGCCGCGTGGTTTCGAGGCCCTGCTGCTTGCACGGCTGCTGGAGGAACACCCCGGCTGCGGCGCGCGCCAGGTGCTGGGTTTTGACCTGTGTTTCTACGACACCCAGCCACCGGCCTTGGTGGGGCTGCACCGCGAGTTCATCGCCGGCGCGCGTCTCGATAATCTGCTGAGCTGTTACGCGGGGGCCATGGCAATCGCCGAGGCGAGCGGTGCGGTGGATGCCTTGCTCGTCTGCACCGACCACGAGGAAGTGGGAAGCGTGTCTGCCGTGGGCGCTTCCGGGCCCATGCTGGCCGCCGTGCTGGCGCGCCTGCTGCCCGACCGGGAGCAGCGCGATCGTGCCATCGCCCGCTCGCTGCTGGTGTCGGCTGATAACGCCCATGGCGTGCATCCCAACTTTGCCGACAAGCACGATGCCAATCACGGTCCCTTGCTGAACGCGGGCCCGGTACTCAAGCTCAATGCAAACCAACGTTACGCCACCAGCGGCGAGACCGGCGCGCTGCTGCGCTGGCTCTGCGAGGCCGAGGGTGTGCCACTGCAGACTTTTGCCGTCCGCAGCGACATGGCTTGCGGCAGCACCATAGGGCCGCTCACTGCCGCGGCCGTCGGCGTGCGCACGGTGGATGTCGGCGTGCCTACCTTTGCGATGCACTCGCCCCGCGAACTCGCCGGGGCCAGCGATCCGCACGCCCTGGCGCGGGTGCTGGCGCGCTTCTTTGACGAGGAGCGACTCTAGGGATTCCCGCTCCGGAGGCGCGCTGCCGGCGCGCCCCCCGGCTGCGACTCAAGCGCCGCGGTAGTCTGGCGTGCGCTTGGCAAAGAATGCCGCGACACCCTCGCGACCGTCGGCCGTGATGGCCGCCTCCGAGATGGCCTGTGACTCGTGCTCGAGTTGCGCCTCCAGCGAAGACTCGAAACTGAGCGCCAGCAGTTTTTTCACGGCGCCGTAAGCGACCGTGGGCCCCGAGGCCATTTGTTGCGCGAGCTTCTCGGTTTCTGCCGCCAGCTCGGTGTCATCCACCACGCGGGTGAGGATGCCCCAGTCGAGGGCTTCCTCGGCGCTCAGGCGACGGTTGGTGAGCATCAGTTCTTGCGTACGGCGGATCCCGACGATGCGGGGCAGGTACCAGCTGCTGCTGCCATCGGGCACCAGTCCCGCGCCGGTGTAGGCCATCGAGAACTTGGCCGAGCGTGCCGCGATCACCAGATCGCCCGCCGCCGCCAGGCTGAAGCCCGCGCCGGCTGCTGCACCGTTTACGGCCACTATCAGCGGTGCGCGCATGCGCGCGAAATTGCTGATGGCGCAATGCAGGTGGGTGGTGAGCTCCTTGACGAAGGGATAGAGCGCGTCGGCGTTGTCGACGAAGCCCTTCAGGTCTCCGCCGGCGCAGAAGAAGCGTCCCCGACCGCTCAGGATCACGGCGCGTACACCGGCATCGGCACGACAGGCGATGGAGACTTCGAGCAGTTCCTTGGCCATCTCCATGCTGAGGCCGTTGGCGGCATCGGGCCGGTTCAGGGTGATTCGCGCCAGGGCGCCGTCGCGGACGAATTCGAGGGTGCTGAAACTGTTCATGGTGTTCTCCGGGCTGGGTGATCGCGGGAGGCGGCTGGCCCACGTCCCGGCGGGTCCGTATCATACGGCGCTTGTACACCGGGTCGCCAAATCCATGAAATACCAGCGCGTTCTCACCGGCATCACGCCGAGTGGCACTCCGCACCTCGGCAATTACGTGGGCATGTTCCGTCCTGCCATCGAGGCGAGTCGGCGCCAGGACGTGCAGTCGTTTTTCTTTCTTGCGGATTTCCACGCGCTGATCAAGTGCCAGGACCCGGAGGTCGTGCACCGCGCCACCCGCGAAATTGCAGCCACCTGGCTCGCCTGCGGACTGGATCCGGATCGGGTGATTTTCTACCGCCAGTCCGATATCCCCGAGATTCCCGAGCTCACCTGGATACTCACCTGCAACACGGCCAAGGGTCTGATGAATCGGGCCCACGCCTACAAGGCCGCGGTGCAGTCCAACCAGGAATCTGGCGAGGATCCTGACTTCGCCATCACCATGGGCCTTTACAGCTACCCGGTGCTGATGGCCGCGGACATCCTGTTGTTCGGCACCAACCTCGTGCCCGTAGGGCGTGACCAGGTGCAGCACGTGGAGATGGCGCGCGATATCGCGCAGCGCTTCAACCATCACTACGGCGAGCACTTCGTGCTGCCCAGCGCGGCGGTCGATGACAACTCTGCCGTGCTGGCAGGCCTTGACGGCCGCAAGATGAGCAAGAGCTACGGCAACACCATTCCGCTGTTTTTGCCCGAGAAACAGCTCCAGAAACACATCAATCGCATCAAGACCAACCTGCAGGAGCCCGGTGAGCCGAAGGATCCCGACGCGTCCGCCGTGTTCCAGATCTGGCAGGCGTTTGCCACGCCCCAACAGAGCGCCGCCATGCGTCAGGCCTTTGCCGATGGCATCGGCTGGGGTGAAGCCAAGCGTCAGCTTTTCGAACTGCTCAACACGCAGTTGATGGGTCCACGCGAGCGCTACGAAGCGCTCCTCGCAGACCCGGGGAGAATCGAGCAACTGCTCCGCGAGGGTGCGGTGCGAGCCCGCCAGTTCAGCGTGCCCCTGATGAGTTCCGTGCGTGCCGCCGTGGGTCTGCGCCCCCTTGATCGGTGATGGCCTATACTTTTGCGTCACGCCCTCGCGCGTGAAACCCAGTACCGGCCGAACCGAGGGTGAGCGGCAATGAGTGCAGCGATAGTGCTGGCAGGCCTCGCGATCACGGCGGCGCTGTTGTACTTTTTCCTGATCAAGGGGCGCGATAAATCCGCTCGGGGCGCCGTTGCAGTGCCCAAGGCCCAGACCTCGTCGCGCCGGGATTCCCCGGTGTCTCGCACCTCGCCCGCTTCGACTGCTCCATCCGTTCCACAGCCTGCGCAAGATGCCGAATTTGTCGACAAGTTCCGCGGTGGCATGCTGTTCCCCCAACCCTCACCCTGCGATGCCGTCGTGCTCCTGCGCGGCAAGACCTTCCCCGAGGGGCGCGTCCCGTCCATCCCGGTGCCCGGTTGTGATCGCGAAACATGCCAATGCCAGGTGCATACGGTGGTGGGCCGTCGGCGCAGTCCTCGTCGTGTCCGCATCGACCGTCGTGAGGATGTGCGCATGAGCGATGATCGCCGTTCGGGAGACGATCGTCGTCACGAGGACCCGTATAGCAAACCGGTAAACCGGAACTAGCGGTTCCGCTTTACGGTCCGTCCATGTGCTGATGCTGCGAGCCTGCCGCGATTGTCAGCCGGGGATCGATGGCATAGTCTCTGGTTCAATTGTCAGCAGGCACGAAGGGGGCAATAAGGCCGCCCGGTTTTTACGGCCTGCAGGAGTCCCACCTGATGAAAGCGGCTGGTATCGAGCAGGATTACGCCCTGCGCAAGGACAACCGTGATCTGGGACATATCCCGGGCGCCTACGGCTTGCCCTATCTCGGGTTCATGATCCCGTTGCTGAAGGACCCCTACGCGGTTCTCAAGGCTCACTATGACCGCTTCGGTGCGGTCTCGCGTGCGCGTCTGACCGGGCAGAACATGGTCTGGGCCCTGGGGCCTGACTTCAACCGCGAACTTGTCATGGATCAGCAGCAGCTCTACTCGGCGCGCATGGGCTATGACGCGCCGCTCGGTGACTTCTTTGACGGCGGTTTGCTGGTGCGCGATTTCGCGGAGCACAAGTTTCACCGCCGCATCATGCAGTCGGCTTTCAAGACGAGCTCGATGCAGCACTACATCCACAGCGTGAACGAACTGGCCGGACGCACCACGCGTGAGTGGCCCGGGATCGCGGATTTCCACTTCTACCCGCAGATCAAGTCGCTGCTGCTCGAGATCGGCGCCCGCGTGTTCGTGGGTGTGGGGCTCGAGAGTGACATCGACACCCTGAACAAGTCTTTCCTCGACATGATGGCGGGCACGCTGGCCATCATCCGCAAGGACTGGCCGGGGCTCGGGCTGAGTTACCGGCGCGGCATGGAGGGGCGACGGGCGCTGGGGCGTTACTTCGAGGGTCTGGTGCCTGCCAAGCGCAATGACGACGGCATGGACATGATGAGCCACTTCAGTCGGGAGCGCAGCGAGGACGGCGAGCTCTATGCAGACAAGGTCGTTGCTGACCACCTGATCTTCCTGCTGCTCGCCGCGCACGACACCACCACCAGCGCGCTCACCATGGCAAGCTATTACCTTGCACGGCATCCCGAGTGGCAGGAGCGGCTGCGTGCCGAGGTCGACGCGTTGGGCCACGGCCTCACTTACGAGGACATGGGGCAGAACGTGCCGCTGGTGGAGCAGACCTTTCACGAGATGCTGCGCATGCATCCGCCGGTGCCGCAGCTGATGCGCCGCACTATCCGCGAGACCGAGCTGGGCGGCTACCGTATTCCCGCCGACACGATGGTCACCATCTCCCCGATTTTCTGTCATCGGATGCCGGAGTACTGGAAAGAGCCGCACCGCTTCGATCCGGACCGTTTCGGTCCCGAGCGCCAGGAGAACAAGCAGCATCCCTACCTTTGGGTGCCTTTCGGTGGCGGCGCTCACAAGTGCATCGGCCTGCACTTCGCCGACATGCTCTTCAAGTGCGTGATGGTCGAGATGCTCCGCAATTTCCGCTTCAGCCTGCCGGCTGGCTATGCCGATCCACCCGCGATCATGCATTTCCCCTTCTCGAAGTTGATGGACGACCTGCCGCTCCGGCTCGAGCCTATCCATCATGACTGAGTCTGTGCGGGGGCTGTTGCTCGGGCTCTGCCTGCTCGCTGCGGCACCACTGCATGCACTGCAGGCGGGCGATCCGCTGCCACTGCTGCAGGTTGAGAAGCTCGGCGAGATCCTGGTGCAGGACGACAAGATGGGCTTCCGGCCCTGGCAGAGCGCGCCGCTCGGAGATCGGATCCACATCGTGCAGTACATGGCGGCCCGGATGTCGGCGCGCAGGCAGAGCAAGCCCTTTACCGACAGCCTCGAAAAGTCCGGCATTCCCTACTCCCGCTATCACATCACCACGGTGGTCAATCTCGACGACGCGATGTTCGGCACCCGGGGAATGGTGTTGTCGGAGCTCGAGAAGAACAAACGCAAGTACAGCCTCTCGACCATCGTCGCCGACGAGACGGGCCGTGGGCGCGCACTGTGGAATCTGGAGGAGGCATCGAGCGCCGTGATCATGCTCGATACCGCCAGCAGGGTGCTCTACTTCCATCAGGGCCCCATGCAGGCTGCCGATATCGAGGAGGCCTTGCGCGTAGTGCGCAACGTCGAGCCCGGTGCCGGGGCCCACTGAGCCGCGCTGTACGATTCCCGGGTTCGCCTCCGGGCCGCCGTGCGCGGCGCTGATTCTCAGCTTCGTCCTTGCCGCAGCGGTCCTGTCGCACGCCGCCCTGGCTGCAGCCGAGGCGCATCCGGCGTCTTCATCAGCTCGAGATCCTTCCGTCGAGTCAAGTTTCCTCGAGCTGCGCGAGCTTGGCGATCGCATCCGCACGCGCGAAGCGCGCGCTGAGGACGCCACGCCTGAGCGCACTGCTTACCCTGCGTTGCAGAGCGCCGTTGCCGCCCTGCTGCCCGTTTCCGCAGGCGCTCCTGCAGAGGCCATGAGCAGCTCCTACGCGCGCGGGGAGATGGATCTCCCGCCGGCGCCGTCGGCAGATGGCGCGTCCGTATCCGGTTGCGAAAAAGCGCCTGCCCGGGATGCCCCGCTCGCGGCGTTGCGGTCGTGGACTTACGCCTGCTACGGCCTGGCAGCCAACGCCATCGCGATTGACGGCCGCGTCACCGACCGTCTGACGCTCCTTGCCGATATGGCCCGTTCGCCTGATCCGGCGCGGCGCAGGCACTTGCTCGAGGCAATGCAGCCGATGTTCCGGACCATCAACGGGGACGGCGGCGAGCAAAGTCCGTTTCGCCGCATGCAGCCGATGGTCGCAGCCGAGTGGCGCGCGGGCGGTTCGCCTGTTGCTGACAATCTGCGCGCGCTCGGTCTGGATGAGGCCCAACTGGAACCCTGGCTGGTGGCTGTTTTGCAGGCGTGGAGCGAGCTCACGGCGGGCGACGATCTCGAACCGTGGGACTACGAATATGCGGGCAACCCGGTGGAGCGGCAACTTGGCGCTCGTGTGCCCCTCGGGCGGCTGCGGGAAATCAACGACGCCTTCCACGCCAGCCTGGGTGCCGATATCGCGGCACTCAATATCCACTACGACATCGAGCGCCGCCCGGGCAAGACGGCGGTCGCCTTCACGGATTTCGGTGCCCGACCACGGCGGCGTGCGGACGGGAGCTGGTCGACGGGGGAGCCCTGGGTCATCGCCGGCTATGCGACGGGCGGCATCGGCAACCTGAACGAGATACTCCACGAGACCGGGCACGCCATCCACATCGCTGCGATCCGGACGTCGCCGGCCTTTGCCGACTGGCCCGACAGCAATGCGTTCACCGAGGCGATCGCAGAGATTTTTTCCCAGGAGGTCTACGAGCAGCCCTGGCAGCAACGCTGGCTCGGCGCCCGGGCATCGGCGGCGGACAACCTGCGCAGCCGCTATGCCGGCATCGTGCTGGATGTGGCCTGGAGTCTTTTCGAGCTGCGCGTCTACGCCGATCCTGCTGCAGATCCTGACCGCGTCTGGAACGACATCGCCGCGCGCTACCTGCACGTGCGCCCGCATCCGGGACTGTCATGGTGGGCACGGCGAGGGCAGCTCGTGGACAGTCCCGGCTACATGATCAATTACGGGCTCGGCGCGGTGCTGGCGGCGGATATGCGCGCCCGCGCTCGCGAGCTGCGAGGGTCGGCGAGCGGCCCGGATGCTGGCTACTACGCGTGGATCTCCGAGCGTTTATTGCGCTTCGGCAGGGAGAGAAGCGCTGATACGGTGTTGCGGGATTTTTTGGGAAGAGCCCCCAATCCCGAGGCGCTGCTGGCAGATCTGCGGCGAGCCGCCACGCCAGGTCGCTGACTCAGGGCTTGTCGGCGGGCTGCTCCACGCCCAGCCACTCGCGCAGCCTGGGGTCGCGCTCCAGCCCGCTCACCAGCGAGGCACCCGCATCGCGCAGCGCAACAATGGTGGCCGCGCGGATCGCCTCCTCGTCGGATTTCAGGAACGCGGTGGGCGTCTTGCCATAGGCGGTGAACTGCCAGTGACCGATCTCCTCGCCCTTGGCGGTGCGGATTCCAAGATCGTATTTGACCCAGATCTCGAAGACCTTGGCCTTGGTGTCGGCGGGCAGCGCGAACTGGAATTCCGCCACGCCGGGCACGATCACGGCGGCAAGACCATTGCCGCCCGCCGTTGGCGAATCCAGCACATCGACGCCGCTGAACAGTGCGCCCAGCATTTCCTGAAACACCTGTGCCTGCGGCGGCCCGATGCTGATGGTCCACTCCTGGCCCGCCCGTCCCGGGCGCTTTTCGTGGTAGGTGTAGGCGGCGAACTCGGGCGGGATGTGCAAACCCACGCGTATCGGCAGTGGATCGACCAGCGGGCGGGGAAATTCGTTCAGTGCTTTCATCTGCACGACCTGCGGCCCGCAGGCCGGCAGCAATACGCAGACAAGCAACAGCAGGAGTCGTGTGCGCATGCGTTCGCGCTCGGGGACAAGGGGCAGGCGGATCATAGGGTCAATGCCACCGGGTATCCAAGCCCGTGCTCAGCGGTAGTCGTTCAGGCCCACGAAGGTGCCGTTGTTTTTCCACGACAGATCGCGCATCAGGGTGGCAAAGCGGATGCCGGTTATCTGGTACTGGGCCGGATTGCCAAACTGGGTCGGGAAGCCCACGGCGTGGATCCGCACCAGCCGCTCGCCCTGTGGGCCCTCGCGGTTGATCTTGTCCACCACGTCGATCACCTGCGCTATCGAGTTGCCGGTGAACTCGTCGCCCAGCACGTAGAGGCTGATCTTGCGTCCGGGCTCGTAGAAGCTCCGGATCGCGAACACGATGCCTTCGACCGGGCTGCTGTTGGAGTAGGGGTTCCAGCTGGCAAAACGCTGGATGATCGCCTTGCGCCGCGCGGGCGTGTCGGGAATCCACTGCCCGCGATAGCTCGAGAACATATAACCGCCCTCGTCATCGAGCACCTGTATCCCTTTCACCTTCGGGTAAAGGTCGAGAATGTTGATCATCTCCTGCTGCGCGCGCGGCCATGCGTAATTGAACATGCTCCCCGAGGTGTCGATGATGAAAATCACGTATTCGCTGTCCACTGGTATGCCACCGATGGCGTCGTTGCGACGTCCGCCCTGGGCGCCGAGCAGACGTTTCATCTCGTCGCTGAGGCGCTGCCTGGCTTTCTCGAGTTGCCCCACCAGCCGTGAGTTCAGCTCGGAGTCGGCATCGCTGGCGGCGAACTCGCCTTTGATCGACGAGAGTTCGCGCTCCAGGCGGGCGACCTTGTCGATCACCTCGGAGAGCTGCTCTTGTCGTGCCGTCAGGTCGCGGTTCAGTACCGTCGACTCGCCGCGGAGCCGGAACAGCTGCTCCTGCAGAGCCGCGATCCGCGACTCCAGATCGCGCGTGCTCTCCTCGAGTACGACCGGGGCGGAGACCCGCGTGATGATCAGCAGCAGGATGATTGCCCCGAAGCCGCAGCAGATCACGTCCAGGAAGGAGAGGCTGAACTCCTCCGGTGCACGACGACGGCGGCTCATGGCCAGTCCCGTGCCGGCGCGAGGAATGCACCCCGCGTCGATATCGCCAGCTGCCAGAGCGCCGAGGCGGCCATCGGATCGCCCTCCATGGGCGCCAGGATGACGTTCACGGGTATGCCTTTGGGCAGCTTCTCCAGGGCCTGATTGAACAGGCGTTGGCGGTCACGTCCGCTCACCTTGGGGCCGCTGGGTCCCGTGGCGCCTTGTGTGGGCAGGCCGTCGGTGATCAGGTAGATGTTGTCCGGTGCAGGTGAGAGCTTTGATGCCACCTCGAAGGCGTTCGCGAGACTCGTGCCCTCGGCCGGCACCAGTTGCTGCAGCCTCGCGATAGCTCCGTTCAGCTGCTCGCGGTCGGCGACTTGCAGCCATTTGCCTGCGCTGCCTTCCACCACCGGTTCGGCGCGCGTGTTGAAGCTGTAGATCTGGTATTGGCTGCCCTCGGGCAACTGGGTGCTCAGCCAGTCGACCGTGGCGACCGCGCGTTGCCACTTGGCCGAGCGCAGCTGCACCGGTGCGGGCATGTTGCGCAGGCGGATCACGTTCACCAGGCTGTAGTCGAGCATGCTTGCCGAGCGGTCTAGCAGCACCAGGATGCGCCGTCCGCCGAGCTTCAGCCCGGTAAGGTACTGGCGGTCGCCGTCGCCCTGGAACTGCCGTACATCCTGCCCGCGCTGTTTCTCGCCCTCGGCGCGCAGGCGTTCGTTGTTTTCCTCGAGTTGCTTGAGATCGGTCTTCAGGCGGTTCACATGCTCGCGCTGGGCGAGGGTGTCGTCCTTTCCCTCGGCGGTCTCGTCGCGGCGCTCGGCGATCTGCGCGAGAATCTGGCGGGAGCGCCCGTTCGCCTCGGCGAGGGAGTCATCGACCATCGACAGCGTGTTCCGCAGTTCCGCCAGGTCCACGGTGCCTTCTTTCACCTCGCGCTCGAGGAACGCGACCTCGCCGCGCAGTGCGCTGCTCTTTTGGCGGGTGTCCATTTCCTGCCGGTGATCGAGGATCAGGTAGAGCAGGATGGTCGCGCCGAAGCCACAGGACATCACGTCCAGGAAGGACAGGCTGAAGATCGTGAAATCGCGTCTACGCGCCATTGCCGCCGGCCACGACCTCGGTCACGAACACCAGTGCCTCGCTCTCGATGCCGAGGTGCGTACCCGCGCCCACCCGCACGCGTCCCGGTGCTGGCAGTCCGTCGATTCGCAGCAACACCCCCGGCGCTGCGCAGGCGTACCAGTCGGTGCCGTCCTGCTCCAGGCGGCAGCGGCTGGCGGCGGAGGTACTTCGCGAAAGCGCCCAGCCCTCCTCGTCGTTGCCGAGCAGATACAGCGTGCCGCTGTCCAGACGCAGTGCGCTGCTGCCTGAGACCAGGTGCGTGGGCGCGCTTGCGCGTGTGCGCGTCGCCGCCGGCTTGACAGGTGTGGGCACGCGGAGGCTTGCCGCTGCTAGCTCGGCAGGCAAGCGCGTGACGAAGCGCAGCGCGCGCTCCTCGCTGCGAACCAGTGAGGCGTGGCGCAGGGCGCCGCGGATGGCGGCATTGTCTGCCAGTGTTCTTGCCTCGGGCACACGCTCGGCAAAACGCGGCAGCCCCGCGGCGCGGGCACCGAGCAGCAGCGTGGCGTCCGTGCCCTCGCGGGCGAGGGCTTCGAGCAGATCGGCGTAGATCGACTGCACCGCGTCCAGCATCTCGCCCGCGCGCAGCGTTGCCCGGTAGCGATTGCTCTGCTGCTGGAGTTCGGCCTCTACGCTGTCCTGTGAGGCGAGCGCCTCGAGCCAGCCCGGCAGGCGGTCATGGAGTTGCTGCTCGGTGGCCGCCGCGTGGAGCGGGTCGAAGCGCGACTGCCGGATGAAGGACTCGGCCGCGCGCCTCGCCCAGCGATCCTGCAGCGCCGCCAGTCCGGCGCCCGGCAGCGCGCGCACGGCTCCGCGCGTGAGCATGCCGTCGGCGTGGTCGATCTGTGTCAGCACGGCCTGGTGCAGTTGCAACTCGAGGTGCAATGCAGCGCCGGACAGAGACTCGGTGCTGGCGGCGGCGATGGCGCTGTCGACCAACCCGCAGGCGCGGAAGGGGCAGCGTTCGGCGATCCCGAGCAGCATGGCCAGTTGCTCGCGCGAGAAACTTCCCGGCACCGCCAGCAACAGTTCGGCGGGCTGTCCTGCCAGTTCATGCACGTGCAGCAGGTGGCGATAGCCGAGATCCGCGTTGTGGCGCGTATGGGCCGGCGCGTGATGCAGCGGCTCGGTACCCAGGCGCAGCCAGAACTGGCTGTTGGTGCTGCGCGGGTCGATGCGTGCCTTGCTTCGCGCTGCCTCGCCCAGCAGCGGCGCTTCGGCTGCGAGCAGCGCGAATCCCGGGCTGCGGGCGCGGATGCCGTCGACGTCGCCCAGCGTGAGCGAGGCATCGTTCAGGTCGAGTACCGCAAGGCTCATGAACGCAGCTCCCGCGCCACCTTCAGGTGCGGCAGCAGGCGTCCTTCGCAGAAAGACTGCGCGCTCAGCGTGAGGCGCTCCTGCTGCAGTTGCAGCTGGTGGATCAGGAACATCAGGATGATGCTGAGCAGCAGCGCCACGAGCGTGGAGTTGAAGGCCACGCCCAGTGCGTCGGTCACGCCCGCAATATCGCCCTCCACCGCACGGTAGGCCTCGCTAAGCGCCATCCCGATGCCGCGCACGGTGCCGATGAAGCCGATTGCCGGTATGGCCCAGGCGATGTAGCGGATCATCGAAAGCTCGGAGTCAAGGCGCTCGCCCTCGGTGACGCAGGCCTCGCGGATCGCGCCGTAGGCGTCCTGGATCCCGTGCGTGATGGCGAAGCGTTGCAGGCCGGCGACCAGCGCGCGTGGCAGGAGGCATTCGCGGGATTCCGGCGGCAGCGCCTCGATCGGACGCAGGAAGTCGCGCGCATCCTCGGGAAGAATGCTGGTGCCGGCGGGCACCTGCACCAGTGGTTCGCGGAACAGCGCGCGCTCGTGGCGCAGCTGCACGCCCTTGAATCCCATGATGGCCATGCACCAGAGAAACAGAATCACCTCGGACTCCTGCTCGTAGTCTTTCAGGATCACGAACATCGATTGCGGCTGTGCCGTGGTGTCGCCGGAGGCGATGCGCTCGGCCTGCGCCTTCAGGTATGCCTCGGCGCGCGGCCACACCACCGCCACATAGACCGTGTGCACCACGATCAACGACAACAGCAGGGCAAATATCTGGAAGAGGAACTCGGAGGCCAGAAGTCGTTTCATCGGCGGTGCTCGTGACCTTGTGGTGTAGTTGCGACGGTGGCCGCCGCCGGTTCAGATGTCAGAGGGGAACGACACGGAGAGATCCTCGGAGATTTTCTCCGAGGGTTTGAAGCGCTCGCCGGCCCGGCGCGTGGCCGCGGCCTCGTCGGCCGCGCTTATCGGGGGTGCTGTCTCTACGGGCTGCTGCGGTACGACCGGTGCCGCGCGCTGGGCGCTGGGCGGCGTGGTTGGCGTGGCGCCTGCGGGGTTGGCAGCCGGCTCCACGGCGCCCGCAGCGGCAACGAGCATCAGCAGCATCGCAGTCAGCGCAGATCTGTTCACTTGAGATACCTCGCTATGCGGAATCCGACATCGGCGCGCGCATCGAGGCCGTAATCGCGGAATGCCAGCCGCAGCTCCGTCAGCCCGCCGTTGCGCCAGCTCGCGCCGCGAATGACGTGATACTCACCGATGTCCGCACCCAGTGGATCGGTCGCCGTGCCGGCGTCACCGGGTGCGGCCTCGTAGAGGTCGTGGACCCATTCTGCCGCATTGCCGCCGAGGTCGAACAGGCCACGCCGATCGGATGCAAAGCTGCGCACGGGCGCCGAGACGGGGAAGCCGTCGTCGTATCCGGTGATGATCTCGCCGAGGATGGTCTCGCCGCTCTTGTCTGCGTAATTGCCCGCCTTGGGTGGCGGTGGCATGGCATCACCCCAGGCGAAGCGGAGTAGCGAGCCATCAGGTTTCACGGTGGCTGCCCAGCCCCACTCGGCCTCGGTGGGCAAGCGATAGCCCGTCGAGCCCGGCTCGAAACCCGCCACGGCCTTACCTGCGATGCGATAGAAGGGTTTCAGGCCCTCGCGTTCGCTCAGCCAGTTGCAGTACAGCGCGGCCTCCGTCCACGAGAGGTTGGTGGCCGGCTGCGTATCGCCGTTCAGGCTTTTGCCCTTGAAGTTGCCGGAGGAATGCCCGGAGCGGAACTGCCTGAACTCTGCGTTGCTCACCTCGGTGAGGCTGATGTAGAAGGCCCGCGTCAGGCGGATGTCACGCATGGCCTCGTTGGCGCGCCGCCCGGATTCGCGTCGCGATGATCCCATGCGGAAGCTGCCCGGCTGGATCAGTGCGAGCTCCTGCCCGGCGGCGCTGCGCACGCTCTTGCGCACGGCGGCTTGCTGCTTTTCTGCCAGCGTTTTCAGCCTGACGGAGAACTCCTGCGGATAACCCGGGCGCGGCGTGACGCGCAGCGTTTCGTCGGCGTGGCCCGCGCGGCGCAGCGTGAGCGTCTGCGGGCCGGCGGCCAGTGTGAGCATCGCGCTGCCGCGGGCGAGCAGTCGTTCTCCGGCGTAGATGCCGGCATCGGCGGGCGTAACAGCGATCCGTATATCACCCGTCAGCGCGCGCAGTGCGAGGTTCATCTGCTGCTCTCCCGCCACGGCGGTGAAGCGGCGTGTAGCTCTTTCATGCCCCGCCTTGAAGGCAATCAGTTCGTGGGCTTGGCCCGACTCCAGCGCGATCTCGAGCGGCGCGGTCCCGCGGAACTGCCCATCTAGCGTGATGCTGGCGCCCGTGGGCGTGCTGCTGAGGCGCAGCCGCGCATCGGCACGGACCAGCACAAGCGGCTCGAGGCTGCGTGATTCGCCGGCCTTGGCCTCGACGAAGAGGCTCTCGTCCCGGTGGTTCGCGAGCCGCAGCTGCAACTGTCGGGGGCCCTGCATGAGTTCGAGGGTCGTGGGTGTGGTCCCGATGCTGGCGCCATCGAGTTCGACGCTGGCGCCGGGGGGTTGGGTTTCGAGGCGGTAAGAACCCCAGCCCGGCGCCAGAGTGAGTGCCAGTGACTGTTCTTTGCCGAGACCCTCGATGCGGATGTCCTGTTCGACGGGGAGATAGCGCTCGGCCGTGACGCGCAGCCGGTGGGCGCCGGCAGGGATTTCGAGAGGCTGACCGTTGCTCGTGCCGAGCGGTGCGCCATCAAGCATGGCGGTGGCGGCCACGGGCCGGGTTTCGAGCAGCAGCTTGCCGGGCAGTTTGCGCAGCTCGAGCGAGAGGGGGTCGTTGCCCGTGTCTTTTACCGTGAAGGCCTGTTCCAGCGGGTAGTAACCCTCGGCCGTGGCCCTTGCCACGTAGGGTCCCGGACGCAACAGGACGGTATCGCCGAGCACCAGCTGCAACCCGCCGTCGATATCGACCCGGGCATTGTCCGGTGTGGGCTGCAGGCGCAGGGCCTGCGCGCTCAGCAGGAAAGCGGCGAACAGTGCGGCGCCCAGCAAGGGCAGGGCGATCCTGAGTTCACGGCGGCCGAAACGGCGGCGCGTGGGGGGGCGCAGACCGGGCTCGGGGGGCGAATAGCTGAACGGCGCGATCGGGGTCTCGTGATCGCCGGCATCGTCAGGGGGGCTGCTTTGCCGCATCAGATTTGCTGCCCGCATTGCACGATCACCGGGGGCGGCGGCGCGCCGGGTCGCAGCGCGAACTCCACCCGCACGTCGCGGTAGCCATCGCGCCGTCCCACCGCCACATAGTCGCCGGGCAGCAGCGAGAGTTGCTTTTCAGCGAAGCTCCCCAGACTGCCGACGCGGAACACGATGACGTCGGTCTTGCCATCGGAGCGGATCTGCACCGGGATTTCGGTGCGCATCGAGACAAGCGCGCTGCGGGCCTTTGCTATCTGGGCCGACAGGCGTGGACCGGGATCGGGAATGGATGCCGCCGCGGCGATCAGCCTGTCGGCGGCGCTGCGTGCGTTGTCGCTGGCGAGTTTCGCGGGCTGTGCGGCCAGCCGGGTGAGGGCCTCGTCGAGGGCGAGCCGCGTGCGCGCGAGTTCCCGGCCCGAGCGCGCCGGGCCAAGGGATGCGTCGATGGCGAGCGCGGCCTCGTAGCTCTGGAGTGCCCGCTTCCAATCCTCTGCACCCTGCGCCTCGGTAGCGGCCTGCAGCAGGGCGCCGATGCCTTGCTGCCCGAGCTGGAACTCTGCCTGCTGCAGCCCCTCGCGCGCTTCGGTGCCGGCGCCCAGCGCGAGCGCAGACCGGAATTCGCCTCTGGCCTCCTCAAGGCGTCCTGCCGCGAGTGCGCTGTAGCCAGCAGACACGCGCGCCGCGCTGCGCTCGGCGTTGATTTTTGCCTCCACCGCAGCGAGCGCCGCGCGCGCCGGCTCCCAGGCGCCGTCCAGCGCCAGCGCCTCGCGATAGCTCGCAGCCGCCGGCCCGAATTGCCCACTGGATTCCTGCGCCGCTCCGGTACCCAGCAGGGATTTCAGATGATCGAGGCGGGCTGCCCGCTCCAGTCCGTTGCGGGCGCGCTCGTTGGCGGGCTCGATGGCAGCGGCCTCAGCGAAGGCGGCAAGTGCTGCCGCCTGATCTCCCGCCGCGAAGGCCGCATCAGCTGCCGCGAGGCGCGCCTCGAGCCGCGCCGGAATGCCGTCCCGCAGCGCTTTCAGCTGCGCTTCGCCATCGCGGTAGAGCGCCGTCGCTGCCGCGAAACGCGATTCGCGATAGGCGG
>CAJADV010000047.1 GCA_903938575.1 uncultured Gammaproteobacteria bacterium | reverse complement strand
TGGGTGGAGAACCAACGCATCCTGTACGCGTGGATGGCTGTGGAGCCGAGCCTGCGCATCAACCGACCGTTGACCACGATGCCAACCGGCGCCCCGATGACCGGTACGAGCTGAGCGAGTTTGGCCACGTCCATGTAATCACGGTATTCCTGCTGGAAGGTCTGCCAGTCGAACGCCTCGATGGAGCGCGGCAGACTCTCCGCGCGCGATGACCAGTCGGTAAGTCGCCCGTAAGCGAGTCCGCGATGCTGATCGCTGGAAAACGCGAGCTGGAGAACATAGAGCATGTACAGGCGCTCACTGAATTCCTCGCTGGAGAACCCATAGTGAGCAGCCACCTGGACCAGAAAGTTGAGTTTAATTCCCAGCAAGAGCGGAAAGTCAGCAAGCCCCAGGAGCAGGCCACCCGCCCCGGTGAGACCGCCTTCGATCGCAGCATTGCGGCTGTAGCGATCGATGTCGGATCGAACCTCGGCTTCCCGGTCTTCCAGCGTTCCCTGCAGCAGCGGTGGACTGGCGACGACCCGGGAGCCCGCCAGTACTCCGCGCGCAACCTCCCTGACCGAGACAGCAAGGGCCGCATGGACTACGTCCGGGACTAGCCGATTCAAACGCTGCTGGACGCCGCGTGTCAGTCCATTCCAGAGCCCCGGCGGGCACTGCATCCTCGTCTGCCAGGCCAGGAGCTCATCCAGCGCGTTGGTTTCGTAATCCAGTTGTGACACTGCGAGGGAGTCAGAGCAAGAAAGATGCGATCAGCAGGAAGAGGCCGAGTTCGAGCAACATGGCCCGCGCTATCGTCCGGATTGCATCCTCGGAAACAATTTCTATGGCCAGCACCCCGAAGTAACCGCCGAGGATGGCTCCGATGCCCAGCGGCACCGCCACGGTGTAATCAGGCGTGCCAAGGTAGATCTGCGCGCTCACGGAGGACAGCGAGGAGCCGAGCATCATGAGCAGACAGGAATACACCGCCTCCCGGGTCGTCATTCCGCAGTAGGCGTGCAGCAACGGGAACAGCAACAGCCCTCCCCCGCTACCAACGACACCTCCGAACATCGCCGTCACCGACCCGAACAGCACATAGCGTCCGAAGAAATCGTTCGGATTCCGGTCTCCGATGACGGCGCGGCCGACCAGGCCGTGATGAACGCGAGCGGTGAGGTCCAGACTCAGGAACACGAACAGTGCAAGAGTCAGCGGTACCGTAAAAATCGGCGCAAATTCATTCATGCCGACGCCTAGATGACCGGTCAGGAATGCGGAACCGCACATGATCAGGCCCGGGCGCGGAGCAATGGCGTCGGCGCCCACGAACCGCCTGCGGATCTGCAGCGCCGCGGTGACGGAACACATCGCAACCGCAACGGCGGACGCCGGACCCGCTATCGGGTGTTGCCCGAAAAGGCTCAATACCGGAACGATCAGGATGCCGGCGCCACCACCGATCAAACCAGACAAGAAGCCCGACGCCGCCCCGAGGACGACATAGACAAGGGTGATAGCGTCAAACATGGGGACAACTCACTTCTCGACATCGGGAATCGGCAGCGGGCCAGAGTCACCCAAGGCGTGATTCGGAGCCTCGCTGCTAACCGCCGCTTCCACGCCCGGGACCGGCAGTTGGGCCTGTTTCACGGCAGCTGTCGCGCTCGATTCCGAATCAGACCGCCCGCGCATCATGCGAAAGAAATTGGAATCCAGCGAATCGATGATTGCCGCCTGTTCCGGAAGTGCTTTGCGGTAGGCGGCGAGGGTGCGCCAGAAACGGTAGAAATCCGGATCCTGACCAAAGGCTTTTCCGTAGGTTGCGGTAGCTTCCGCATCCGCCTGACCCTTGATCGCTTCTGCCTCCCTGACCGAGGGAGAGATGATTTCCTGGACTCGCTGCGCAGCCTCCCCACGGATACGTTCGCTTTCACTGCGACCGATGGAGCGCAGGCGCTCGGCAACGCGCAGGCGCTCGGAAATCATGCGCTCATACACCATCAATTCCACGGGCCGGAGATAACTCAATTTTTTTATGAGAACCGAATAAATCTTGATCCCCAGCGGTGCGGCGTCGGTGGCGGCGATCTCCAGCATCTGGTTCGTCAGGTGCACCCGACCGACCGACACGGATTCCAGGTCCGACAGAATGTCATCTTCAACCTTGGCCGACATGCCGTCGGTGATATCCGCATGATCGATTTTATCGGCCGTACCCCTCGCAGCAAGCACGTTGTTGGTGCTCCGCACCGTGTCCACGAGAGGGTGTGATGCCACCACATCCTTGATCGCGCCCTGGAGGATGCTCTCGATCCTGTCCCGAGCTTTCTCTTCGGTGCCCAGTGTCTCGAGAAACAACTCGGGGTCAGCAATTTTCCAGACAACGACGGATTCCACGCCCACATACAGTTTGTCGCTCGTAGGGACGTAATTCTGGTAACCCTCCCAGAGCTGCAGTCGAACGTCGAAATAGTTCGCGTGATGGATAAGCGGGATGCGGAAATACAAACCGGGTTTGTCATAGCGACGCCCGACGATCTCGCCGAACTGGGTGATGATGACGTTAGATCCCTCGAAGACGATGAAGGTCCCGAACCTCAGCAGGATCACCAATGTCGCAACGATGAGGTAGAAAGCGAGGTTCCACATCAGGGCGCTCTCTGGCCGTTCGCAGCACGTTTCGAACGCGTTACCCCGGGCGGGGGTTCAAATGTCTGCCCGACGGGTGTCACGGCCTTGGCCGCCGGCGCCGCATCCTGCGGCCGGTTTTGCTCGGGCAAGGGGGCTGTGGGTGCGGGAGGCAGATCCGGCGCAGGTTGTGGCTCCCACGGGAGCTTCCGGACGGCTGTCGAGTTCGGCAGTCGCGCGGGTTGCTCGACAGGTTCGATCGGTTCCATCGGCGGCACAGCGGGAGCGGATTTGACGGCCTGCGCCTGCAGGGCTGCCATTTCAACCTCTGCCGGGTTGGCGAGGGCGGATGATCCGCGCCCCTCAAACACAGGCAGTATTCCCTTGAGGTCGGTATCGATCAAGGTGACCGACGTGCGCGAATACACGTCCTCCATTGCCTCGATGTAATAACGGTCCCGCGTGACATCCGGCGCAGAACGATATTCCTTGAGTATCGCTGAGAATCGCGCTGCCTCGCCGACCGACCGGTTACGCAGTTCCATCGAGTAGGCCCGCGCCTCGGAAAGCAGGCGCTTTGCCTGACCGTATGACTGCGGCACGATGCTGTTGTATTCGGTTTGCGCGCGGTTGATTTCCCGCTCCATCTCCTGTTTGGCCTGGTTGACCATATGGAATGCCGTCTGCACTTCGTCAGGCGGGTTTGCATCCAGGATGATGACTTCCTTGATGCTCAGCCCCAGCTGGTAGCCTTCCAGCGCTTCCTCCAGGAATCGTTTTACTTCTTCCTCGATTTTCTGTCGGCCCCGGGAGAGGAGCTCGGAATCGAGCCTGTCGCCTATGGCCGTTCTCATCGCCACGATCGCTGTGCTGCGCAGGATTTCCGTGACGTCAGCGGCCCCGAACAGGTACTGCCTCGCATCGACAATCTCGTACTGAACCGACCAGGTGACATAAACGATATTCAGGTCCCCGGTCAGCATCTGCATTTCATCGGGAACGGGCACCTTCCCGTCCGGGGGAATGATGTTTTCCAGCGCCTCATGCTGCATCTCGATGTGCTCCGCAACCTCCTTGGTTTCCGCCTGCGGGTCGGGCGCTTCAGGCGGCAGAGGATCAATCGATACCAGGTAATCGCGCGGCAGCAGCGGGGTGCGTTGAAGGTGGTCGGTGATCAGGCCACTGTCAGACTTTCTCCGATAGCCCTCGAGCGCTTGTTCCGCAGCCTCCACGCCATATTCAATCGCATCGACCTGCCGTTCCGGCCGCGGCTTCGGGGGCGGTGTGTACTGGAGGAAACCGAAGTTCTCCTGCAGCCGCGTCTGCGTGTTGACGAAGTATTTTTGCTCGAAGAAGGGAAACTTGAAAGCAAGCCCGGGGCCTACGGTTCGGGCAAGTCCGCCGAGCCGGAGAATCACTGCATTGTCTTTGACCGGAACAATGAAAACGTTGTCGATCACCAGGGCAACCAGGCCCGCGAACCCGGCAACGACCATCACGGCCCGGCGAAGCCCCCTCCCAAAGAGAAATTGCAGTAATGGGTTCGCAGCCACTGCCGCGAGGAATCGCCGCAACGAACGCTCGGATGCTTCAGCAATATAGGCCGCAATCCTGCCAATGACGTTCCCGATGGCGACGAAGGGACTGGCAAGCCACCTTGCAAACCTGCGCACGGATTCCGCGAACCCGCGTCGGCGAAGCTGGCGTCTGATGCGCTGCGCTTCGGCATCGGACTGACCTGTCGAGGGGTTCATCGCCACGCCCCCCCCCATTGGCGATGCAATCCAACCAGGAATTTTTCCCAGTTTTCCCTGTCCTTGACCGGGTACAACGCAACCGGTTCGATGGGCTTGGACGCTGACCAGACAAGCGTTAGCTTGCCAAGCTCGTCGATCTGGAGGATTAACGGCCTGAGTATCGGATGGAGGCTTTTGTGTGAGATCCGCTCGGGGCCGGATGGAAGATCAAGCATGACTCCCGGCAGCGCTTCGATCACTGCATCGGGATCGGCGGACTTGGCTTTATTGACCGCGGCCGCCCACACCATGAAACTCGAATAGGCAAGATAAAATTCACTGCCAGGCTTTTTTTCATCGCCATATACGCGAGCGAACCGGGCCTTGAATGCCGAGTTTTCCTTCGTCTCGGACTCTGCGTCGTAGAAACCCATCACATAGCCGGTCGCAATGGTTTCCCAGCCGATTTCTTGCAGGTCCACGTCTCCCGCGTGCACTATGAGATTGGGGATACGCCCCTCACGCGGGACCAGAACGTCCAGCGTCTTGTACAAGGCAACATTCTCGCCGCCAAACGCCATATTGATGATGACGTCTGGCCGGAGCCGTGCGATCTGCTGGGCGGCCGCCTCTCCGGCACCATCGCGAGTCTCGTCCAGGATGCCTTTGCCAACCACATTGCCTTTGCCAGCAATAATCGCGCTTTCCGCAATCTGCTCGGCAACCCTACCGTAAAGGGATTCGTTAAATACCAGAAATACCCGGGGACCGAAGCGCTCCATGGCCCAACGGATCCCGGGGAGGAGATCCTGATTGGGCATTGGCCCTGTCGCCAGCACGCGCCGGTCACCGACCGACTTCTGGGTGACGGGCTCGGGCTCGGGCTCCTCCGGCTCGACTACCGCCACCAGTTCGCCGGGAGCACCCACCTTTGTCTTTGTGGAAGCGAACTGCGTGTAGAGCGAACGGACAAAATTCACCCCCCACACAGGCAGTGAGGTCTGTCCGTTTTTACTACCCCCCGTGAGCGCGCCAAGATCTTCCGCGACTCCCTCAAGGCCCTCGAGGTGAAACGGGTAAACGAGAAGCGTTCGGTAATGGCTGAGGATTTCGCGCAGTTCACGTCTACATCCCGGGGTCACGCAGCCGAAAACTACGTCCGCGCCGCCCTCGACCACGAGCTTCTCGACAAGAGACGACTTGTCATCGGACGAGGCCACGTCCACCTCTACGACATCTATCGTGTGGTGCAGAAGACCTCCGCGCGCGTTGATTTCATCGATTGCGAATCGCACGCCCTGGCTCGCCTCATTGCCATCTGCGCCCATCACTCCCGTCAAGGGGAAGATCAGACCGACAGTGATGGGTTTTGCCATGGTCCCTACCCACAGGTAGGCCACGTAGGCGAGGGTTCCGAGCACGGCTGCCCGGATGAAGATCCGGTGCAACAGCAGAAGTCGCGAGAAGAACCCTCTTTTTTTTGCCATTGAATTCAGACGCCTCGGAGCAAACCAGAGATTGTGGTTCGCTTCACTCGATGCTTCGCGAGCGAATCTTTCGAATCGACAGGTTGCCAGCCCGACTCGCGATCGTCAGCGCGAGCTGCGCCTTGGCATCGCTCTCAAACTCATTCATGAATCCGACGGGGCCGAGCGTGAAACGCTGTCGCATGCAGGCGCTCTCCGGCAGCGCCAGTTCGGTCACGCCCTTGCTCTTCCTGATTTCAATGATGCCGGCGTCCGGGACCTCGGCCCATGCAGCTTTAAGCCAGCCCGACGCCGCCTTGTAAGACAGCGGGCCCACCAGGCCGCGAAGATCGGCGTCACCGGTTTCGGCGACGATCGCCAGGGAACGACACGGCGCATCGACCTCTACCTTCCCACTCTCGGTTTCCAGTACGAGGTCTCCCTTGACTCCCTGCACCCGGATATTTCCGGATGTCGTCGCGCATCGCAGGCTCAATGATCGCGGCACCGTGAGCCGCAGCATGCATCGCAATGGCAGAATGAATCGCCAGGGCCTGGCAGGATTGAAAAGCGACTTGAGCCCGATCTGGAGGCTTTCCCCCTGAAGGTTGACTGTGAGCTTCGTGCTGCGAGGCTCATATCCGAGTACCTCGACGAAGACCTCGGGTGTGTCGTTGGCCTCTATTTCCACTGCGCCGGCAAACCCTCGGACGTACAGAGCCTTTACGCCCGAGGCGCCGAAATTCAAGACCGGATTCACGGGCGCGTTGCCTGCGGCCACAGCAGCCGGCCCGCTGCTCGACTGAGAAGAACCAGGGCCCAGCCCGTTCGGCCCTGTCACAGCGCGGTCCTTACGCTTGAAGCCCTTCAAAATGCCATTCATCGCTGGTTACTCCGCCCCGAAGACGGCTCCGTGGATCATTGTTCTGGATTGGCCCCCGCCGCTGGCAGGGTATTGGATGGTGGCGCGGCCTAGTCCTCGATCGTTGCGCGAATGCTTTGCGCGTCTGCAGGGCTGGCCTCGGTGGGTGACTCACCTGCAGCCTCTGCCAATACGGCCTGCGGCTTTCTGGTTCTTTTTGCGGCCCCGGGTCTGGCTTCGATCGCCTTGCCAGGCGTCCGCGCCCGTACTCGCTTGACGGGGGTGGGTGACTCCGCGACCGACTCCTCTGATGAAATCTGCGGCGTCTTCTTCCTTGCTGTCGCGGGCTTGGCTTTACTGCCCGCACCCAAGGCCTTTTTCTTGACTGCACTGGCCTGCGCTTCTGGCTGAACTTCCGGCGACGGAAGTGGCTCTTTTATCGCCGGCTTCCTTGTCGCGGTCTTCCTTGTCGCGGTCTTCCCTGTCGCGGTCTTCCCTGTCGCGGCTTTCCTTGTCGCAGGCTTCAGTGCACCCGTTGGCTTTGTCGCACGCGAGCGCCGGCGCGGCGTGACCTCCACGGTTGACGTGGCCGCTGCGTCCGTCACAGGCTCATCTGCAGGAACCTCCCCGGCCCTTTCTTCGTGCCAGGCGGTCATCCGGCTGGTGACGGTTGCAAATCTCCCCTTGGTGTCGTGACTATCGACCCAAGCAGCCGCTTGGGCTCCCGCCGCCAGGGGTTCGTCGATAGCTATCCTTTGTACGAACCCTTGGACGTCACGGAAAGCACCCTTGATCTTGCTCGCTTTGGGCAAAAATGCGAGGTCCGCGCGGACTGCGACCCGCGCGGCGATTCTTTCAGCAACCTGCTGCCCCTTGGCGATCATCGGGGCCGAACCCTCGGCGATCTGCGCCAGCGACGAGTTCAACTTGCTTCGCGATACCGCAGCCAGTTCGCGCAAACGTCCGCTCGCGCTTGCCGTGTCGGTGGCCGGTTGCTCCGCTGCAGCCCCGTCCATCGTCGGTTCATTCGCTGCCGCGACGTCCTCGGCGACTGCCGGCTCCGGGTTCCCGCGGAAGCCGGGAATCGTACTTTTTACCTGCTTGAAGTCGATAGCCGAGAGCCTCGACTTCAGGTCTCCGGCCGCGTCGGCGAGCCGCGCGCCAGCACTGCGGCGACGTGGGGCGGGTATGACCTCGATCACTTCGACTGCGGGCCATGTATCTGCAGCCGCTTCCGTCGAGGTAGAAATCCCCGGGGCAGCTGACGTTTCAGAACGGGGCTGAGCCGCGTCGACTCCAGGTTTCGTCGTCATGGTCGTTCCTTCGGGAATGAAAAACTCGTGTTCAAATGGATGGCACAGCAACGCTGCCGACCAACACGTTTGCAGACCCCTTTCAGCGAACCTTGCAGATCCTTGCAGATCCTTGCCGAGGAAGCGGCGGGGGTAGGCGGTGCAATCAGGGGTACCAAATCGGCCAATCAGGCTACAGGACAGCGGGGCGAAGGGGAAAGGGGAAAAGTCCTCCATTTTTTTCATAGGGGGGCATTCAGCTGTATCGCCGCGCGCCGCTCACCCATACTCGATGTGACTAATGCTACAACCGAGCCACCACATGGACTCCACGCCCCTACCGCACGACCCGTTGGCGCCTGCACTGATCGAGCGTGTGCTCGAGGGACTCGGGCTCCGGGAACAGCCTGAGCCCGATCTGGAGGGGCTGCGCTCGCTCTACGCGCAGTGGTGCCTGCGCGTACCCTTCGACAACATCCGCAAGCTGCTCCACCTGCGCAGCGGCGACACCCGTCCGCTGGCGGGCGATGACGCGAGCGAGTTCTTCGAGGCCTGGCTCGCCCACGGCACCGGCGGCACCTGTTGGCCGGCCCACGGCGCGCTGCACAGCCTGCTCTGCGAACTGGGTTTTGATACCGAGCGCGGCGTGGGGACCATGATGGCCTCGGCAAATCCGCCACCCGGACACGCCACCGTGATTGTCCACCTGGACGGGCGCCGTCACATGGTGGATGCCTCGATCCTCCACGGTGAACCCTTGCTCCTCGGCGAGGAGCCCACCGCCGTGGCCCATCCCGCATGGGGTGTGGCCTGCAGTCAGCGTGAGGGGCGGTGGCACATCTTCTGGCATCCGCTGCACCGGCCCGCGGGCTTCGACTGCCGCATCGAGTATCTGGGAGCCTCGCGCGATGACTTCCATCGTCGCCATGAAATGACCCGTCCATGGAGCCCCTTCAACTACGCCGTCACACTGCGGCGCAACCGCGACGACCGGGTAGTGGGCACCGCACTCGGCAAGCGGGTGGAGATCCGCGCCGACGGCAGTATCGAGGAGACACCACTCACCCGGGACGAGCAGCTGCGCCAGTTGATCGACGATTTCGGGATAAGCGAGGAACTGGTGATGGCGCTGCCGCCGGACGCCCCCGTTCCACCGCCGCCCCCGCGGTAGGCCCCGAGCCAGCCGCCGATTTCCGGATGGACGACCACCGCACAGGACAACGCAATGACACGGCCCGCCACCTCCACGATTGCATCGGCCTTGCTCCTTGTCGGAGGCGCTTTCAGCCTCGACGCGTACGCCGCCAAGACCACCGTCTCCTGCCCCATCACCTCCACCACCGACTTCGTGGTCTACACGGGCAGCGGTGCCTCCAGCCTCAGCCAATCGTGGATGTTTCACTTTCTGGACTGGTGGCGCGCGCAGGAGCCCAACGCGGCGCTCAAACCTGAATACGTGAAATTGAGTGCGGCGCAGGTTGGCGCCTGCAACCTCGCCGACCGCGCGAGCTATCGCGATCTGCGCATGTACATCCAGCCCGGTGGCGATGCGTATCTCGCGCAGCGCTGGATCGGCAGCGGCGGCAAGACCCAGATCAATTCATTCCTTGCCAACGGGGGCAGCTATTTTGGCGCCTGCGCGGGCTGGTATTTCGCCGCCGGCACCTACGTGTGGCAGGACGTGCTCTACACGCACCCCGACCTGCTGGGCGCCTACCCCGCCCGGGTCGAGGGCAGCATCCGCGAAGTCGCGGACTACGACGTGGGCACCGGCAACGCAGTCACCACGCTTAACACAGGGCGCCGTGCGCTCTACTGGGGCGGCCCCACCATAGGTTACAAACAGACAAATGCCGTTGCAGGCACGGTGCAGGCGCGCTTCAGCTACCAGAACCTGCCCGCGGTGGTCACCCACAACAACATGCTGCTCACCAGCGTGCACCTCGAGGCCTTCGAAAACGACGGCTTCTCCGGCCTCAGCACCAGCGAGCGCGAATCGAATTACCGCTACCTCGCCGGACTGGTGAACCAGACCGCAGGCACCAGCTTTACGGTACCTGTGGAGCCACAACCCACGCTGCCCGCCTGCTCCGACGGCACGGACAACGACAGCGATGCGCTGATCGACCTGCTCGATCCCGGCTGTACGGGCGCCACCGACAATGACGAGCGCGACAACACCACAGGGCCGCAGGACGTCCTGTTCGACACCTTCGAGAGCGGCTTTGCCTGGACAGTCTCCGGGGCCGGCGTGCCGTGGACGCGGCGCACCGGCGCGGGCAAGGTCTACGACGGCTCTTACGGCGCAGGCGTGATCAAGACCGGGGCCGGAGTACCCAGCTACATGGAGCGGACCATCAGCGTGGCCGGCTACGCCAGTGCCACGCTTACTTATGTGCGGCGCCTCATGGGTATGGACTCCGGCGACGAATTCAGCGTGGCGTATTTCGACGGCCGTTGGCGCAACCTCGAACTGCTGGGCAGGGGCAGCGAGAACGGCGGCTTCGTTGCCAAATCGTTTTCACTTCCCACCACCGCCACGCGCATACGCTTCAGGTGCGATGCCGGTGCGGTATCCGAGGGCTGTTTTGTCGACAACGTGCGGGTGGTTGCCCAGTAACCATCGCGCAGGGCGACGCCAACCCCTGGCACCTGACCCACGACGACGGCACCCGGGATTTATCAGCCCGTGTGCCGTCGGCGACATGGCTCCC
>CAJADV010000046.1 GCA_903938575.1 uncultured Gammaproteobacteria bacterium | reverse complement strand
GTCGAGGTCGGCGTGGCGTTTCTTGATCTTCTGCCGGGCGACTTCGCCAGGCCGGTAATCGGCGACGGCAGCGCAGGCAATGAAGAGATCGCAGCCCTCGACATGCTCCATCACGGCGGCATGCATCTCGGCCGCGCTCACGACATCGATACGCCTGACGCCGGCGGGAGTTGGCAACTGCACCGGGCCGGCTACCAGCGTGACCTCGGCGCCGGCTGCTGCCGCTGCCTCGGCCAAGGCAAAACCCATCTTTCCCGAACTGCTGTTGCTGATGTACCTCACCGGGTCGATGGCCTCACGGGTGGGGCCTGCCGTGAGCATTACCCGCACGCCGTCAAGCACGCCGGTGGCGAAGGTCGTGGCGGCGGCGGCCAGCAACTCGGGCACTTCCAGCATGCGTCCCGGGCCCGTATCGCCACAGGCCTGCGAGCCGGTTGCAGGTCCCGCCATGCGCACGCCGCGCGCGGTCAGGGTTGCGCAGTTTGAGCGGGTCGCCGGATTGTTCCACATGGCCTGGTTCATGGCGGGGGCCAGCAGGACGGGCGCCTTGGTGGCCAGGCAAAGTGTGCTCAGGAGGTCGTCGGCGATCCCGGCGGCCAGCCTTGCCATGAAGTCCGCGCTCGCCGGGGCGATCAGGATGAGCTCGGCCCAGCGCGCGAGTTCGATATGCCCCATTGCCGCTTCGGCGGCTGTGTCCAGTAGCTCCAGATGCACGGGGTGACCGGACAGCGCCTGCAAGGTGAGCGGCGTGATGAATTCGCAGGCAGCAGGCGTCATGACCACACGCACGGTCGCGCCCGCATCCCGCAGCCGGCGGACCAGTTCGGCCGATTTGTAGGCTGCGATGCCTCCGGTGATGCCCAGAAGTACCTGTCTGTTGGCGAGTTGTGGCATGTCCTGCCCGTATCTGCGATCTGAATGTTTGGCCCCGGCGGGGCATTCAGCTCCCCCGGGGGTTTCTAGTATAGTCAGCCCTGCCCCGAGGGCGGGGCGCGGACAGGGAGGTTCGCATGAGTATCAGGGATTGGCCGCGGGCCGAGCGCCCGCGTGAGCGCCTTTTGTCGGCCGGTGCCTCCGGCCTTTCGGACGCCGAGCTCCTCGCCATCATGCTGCGTTCCGGGCTGCCCGGATCAAGCGCTGTGGACAAGGCAAGACAGCTTCTCGTTACATTCGGCGACCTGCGACGGTTGCTGGACGCAGATCGGCAGGCTTTCTGCGCTGTGCATGGACTGGGTGACGCCTCCTGGGCCCAGCTGCAGGCCGCACTGGAACTCTCGCGTCGTTATCTGTTGGGGCGGCTCACCCGTGGTCGGGTCTTGGGCTCGCCCGCCGAGGTGCGGCAGTTCCTCCAGCTCAAGCTGCGCTGTCTGCCGCACGAGGTGTTTTCCTGCCTTTTTCTGGACAATCAGCATGCCGTGATCGGCTACGAGGAGTTGTTTCGCGGCACGATCGATGGCGCCAGCGTCTACCCACGAGAGGTGGTCAAACGCTGCCTTGCCATCAACGCCGCTGCTGTGATTTTTGCCCACAACCATCCCTCAGGAGTCGCCGAGCCCTCGCAGGCCGACCAGCGCCTCACGCAGCGCCTGAAGGCGGCGCTCGCCACGGTCGACATCCGGGTCTTGGACCATTTCGTGGTGGGGGAGGCCGAAGCACTTTCCTTCGCGGAGCGGGGCCTCTTGTGAGCACGTGATGCCGCCAAAAAATACCAGCGCGGGCCCTTTGCTTGTCAGTGCGGCGAGGGCTCTGGTATAACGTCGCGCTCTTTTGGAGCCGTCCTTGTGTCGGTTCCGGCAACCACGAGGTTCTGCAACGATGTCCAAGGTATGTCAGGTCACGGGCAAGCGCCCGATAGTGGGAAACAACGTCTCCCACGCCAACAACAAGACCAAGCGGCGCTTCGAGCCGAACCTCCACAGGCACCGTTTTTACAGCGAAGCGGAAAAGCGCTTCGTGACCCTGCGCGTTTCCGCCAAGGGAATGCGTATCATCGACAAGCGTGGTGTGGATGGCGTCCTCGCCGAAATCCGCGCCCGCGGCGTACGCGTCTGAACCCGGCACAAACCAACAGGAGCGTCAGCCATGCGTGACAAAGTTAAGCTCGTATCCACCGCCGGTACCGGCCATTACTACACCACCGACAAGAACAAGCGGACCACGCCTGACAAGCTGGAGTTCAAGAAATTCGATCCGGTCGTGCGCAAGCATGTGATCTATAAGGAATCGAAGATCAAGTGAGTCGCCCGAGCGACACCTGGAAAACCCGGCCAAGGCCGGGTTTTTTGTGTCTGCCGTACGGGATATCCGGCATGCCGGAGGGGAGCTTCCTTGCCCGAATTGCCTGAAGTCGAGACCACACGCCTCGGCATACTCCCGTCTCTGCGCGGCCGCCGGGTGTCCGAAGTGAGGCTTCGCGAGCGCCGTTTGCGCTGGCCGGTTGAGCCCGAGCTTGGTTCGCTCCTCACGGGGCTTCGTCTCGACACCATCGACCGGCGCGCCAAGTACCTGCTGTTCCGCTTTGGCGATGACACGCTTCTCGTGCACCTGGGGATGTCGGGCAGCCTGCGGCTCCTGCACCCGGCCGATCAGGCACCCCAGCCTCGCCCACATGACCACATCGACCTCTTGTTCGAGGGGCAGTTCCTGCTCCGCTACCACGATCCGCGCCGCTTTGGCTGCATGCTCTGGATCGCGGGTGATGCACGCGAGCATCCCCTGCTCCGTTCGCTGGGACCCGAGCCGCTGGAGTCGGGTTTCGACGGTGCGCTGCTGTTCGGTGCCTCGCGCGGCAGGCGTACCTCCGTGAAGCAGTTTCTGATGGACGGCGAGATAGTGGTCGGCGTCGGCAACATCTATGCGAGCGAGGCCCTCTTCCGGGCTGGCATCGACCCGCGTCGTGCCGCCGGCCGCGTATCCCTCGCGCGCTATGAAGCCC